>JALYMR010000160.1 GCA_030773615.1 Actinomycetota bacterium | reverse complement strand
CGCCCGATCAGCGCCGAAAGGGCGTCGCCCTCGTGCCCGGTCGCGCGCTCGGCCCGACGGCGACGATGACGCGGGCCTTCGGATCGGTCGCGACTTGCGCGCGGTGCACCAGATGCGGTCTGAGCCGGACCGGGTTCGGCGGAGGCTTCGAAACCAGGATCATGTCCTGGAGGAAGAGGAGTCTCTGGTTTGATGCCGCGTCCCCCGAAGCACTCGCCGGAGCTGCGTGAGCGCGCCGTTTGTTTGGTGTTCGAGTCGGGCCGCCCGATCGCGCACGTCGCCGCCGACCTCGGGGTCGGCGCGGAGTCGCTGCGCGGCTAGGTCCGCCAGGCTGAAGCTGACGCCGGCCGGCGCCCGGATCGCCTGACCAGCGATGAGCGCGAGCGCCTGAAGGCGCTTGCGCGCGAAAACCGCGAGCTGCGCAGGCCAACCAGATCCTCAAGGCCGCGTCGGTGTTTTTCGCCAAGGAGCTCGACGGGACCCCCCGGAGGTGAGCGCGTTTATCGACGGCCAGAAGGCCGCCGGCTTCGCCGTCGAGATCGTCTGCCGCACGCTCGGGTGTCCGCGTCGGCCTAGGAGCATCGGACAGACCCGCAGCGCCTCCGACCAGCCGTTGAGGCCCCACTTCGTCGCGTTGTAGACCGACGAGCCCTCGCGCGCGTTGCGCCCGGCGACCGAGGAGACGTTCACCAGGTCGCCCCCGCCGTCGCGCAGCTGCTCGAGGAACACCTCCGTGGCGGTCATCGCCCCGAGGAGGTTGACCTCCACCATCCGCCGCGTCTCCTCGGCCTGCTCGGCACCGAAGGGCCCGAGGAGCATCTGCCCCGCGTTGTTGACCAGGATGTCCGCCCCGCCGAGCTCGTCCTGGACCCGGCGCGCCGCGTCGTGCAGGGCATCGCGCTCCGTGACGTCGGCGGTGAGCGCCAGCGCCCGCACCCCGTCGGCGTCCAGCTCCCGCGCGAGGGCCTCGACCCGGTCGGCGCGCCTGGCGAGCAGCGCGACGTGCGCACCCTCGCCGGCGAGCGTCCGCGCCGTCGCCTCCCCGATGCCGCTCGACGCGCCGGTGATCACCGCGACGCGGCCCTGGATCTCGTTGGCCATGGGGAGCGCCGTACCCGGCAGCGCCACGCTGACGCCGCCGAGCGAGCGGAACGGCGCGAGGGCGCGGGGCTAGGCGGGGATCCGCGCCGCCATCAGCGGCGCGGGGACGTCGGGCTCGTCGGCGTCGGAGACCAGCAGCAGGTCGAGGGTGCCGGTCGCCGGGGTGTAGCGGGCGTCGACGCCCTCGAGCTTGATGGTCGGGTCCTCGAGCGGGAAGGTTCGCCCGAGGTTCCCCTCGGCGTCGATGACGCCGACGATCGAGCCGGCGATCTCGCCCTTCGCGGGACCCTGGTCGTCCGTCCCCTCGGCCGCGGCGGTGAAGACGAGGCGCCGCAGCGGGTCGCCGGTCACCGCGTCGAGGTCGGTGAAGTCCAGCTTGACGTCGAAGCGCTGGCCGTCTCGCTCGAGCGGGAGGGAGCCCAGGTCGTACGCGCGGATCTCCTCGAGCTCGCACGCCCCGACCTTGAGGTCGGTGTAGAAGCTCTCGAGCACGTCGGCGAGCGAGAGCCAGATGAGCAGATTCTTCGCCGGTCTGCCCTCGGCGTCACGGCTGTTGCCGCGCTGGGCGAGGACGAGATACGGCCCGTAGGCCGCCATGCCCTCGATGTTCAGCTCGCCGAGCAGCCACGGCGATCGCTCGAGGTGCTCGTGCAGCCCCTCGAGCGAGACCTTCGCTGGCAGGCCGACGATGTGCCCGTCCTCGTCGCGCTGGTAGACGACGCACGTCGAACGGCGCCTCCCGCCCCGGCTCATCCCGCCCGACCCCGCCATGATCACCAGGCCGTGGGGGAAGCGGCGCAGGAGCTCGGGCCTGCGCGCCGCGTCGGGGAGCGCCTCGAGGTCGTCGCGCGTGACGAGCGTCAGCGCCTCGAAGTCGGCCTTCTGCTCGGCGCGCTGCGCGGGGTCGAGCGGCAGGACGTCGGGGATGATGCGCTCCGCGATCCCCGGCCGCAGGACGTCGGCGTCCTGCCCGGCGCGCAGGGCCTCGAGGACCGCGACGGGGTCGAGCTCGTACTCCGCGACGGCGGCCTGGTCGTCACCGACCGAGTACAGCCTCGTCCCCGTCCAGGCCGTGCCGCTCGCCGCCGACAGGAACGGCACGTCGCCGGGCTGCGGGTTGACGATCTGGTGCGTGCCGAGCCTGATGACCCCCAGCTTCGAGCGCACTGTGACCGCGTCGTCGTCGTCCAGAGTCATCACCGTCGGCTCCTCGTCATCGAGCGTCCAGCGTATGCGCCCGCCCAGTCAGGGGGAGATCGGCCGCCGACGCCGAAGGCGAAGCCATGAGCGAGCGCGAGGGACGCAGCGAACCGCAGATCAGGGTGACCCGCACCCGGGACGCGCCGGGTCGGCGCGCGACGGTCGGGGTGGGCCGCGCGGGCGCGGGCTCCGTGTGGGACTGGGAGGGCGATCTGTCCGAGCCCGAACGGGCGGAGCTCGCCGAGCTGCGGCGGACTGTCTTGGAGCTGCGCGAGCACGTCGCCGCGCTCGAGCGCGAGGTCGCGGAGACCGGGCGGCGCGAGCGCGAGGCGCGCGAGGCCCTGGGGGAGCTGGCCGCGGCCGGGGCGTGGCGGCGCCGGCGGGTGCTCGCGCGGCTCCGCGAGCGCGCGCTGCTCTAACGCAGGTCGCGCATCGCGACGAGCGGGGTGGCAAGCTCCTGATCGAGCACCATGTACCACCTCCACGGCACCCACGTCGTCCCCGGGATGGACGCCGAACAGCGGCGCAAGGCGGAGCGGTGGGAGCTCCCGGCGATCGTCGTCGCCCTGCTCGTCATCCCCTACCTGCTGCTCGACCACTTCGCGCCGGGCGGCGCCTGGGAGACCGTCGTCGACGCGCTCTACGTCGGCATCTGGTCGTTCTTCGTCGTCGAGGCCCTGGCGATCCTGTCCCTGGCGCCCGACAACTGGGCGTGGGCACGGCGCAACGCCCTCGACGTGACCATCATCGTGGTCACCGCTCCGGTCAGCTTCTGGCCCGAGGAATTCGAGGTGCTGCAGGCGCTGTGGCTGCTGCGCATCCTCGACCTGCTGCCGGTCATCCACCAGCGGGTGTTCCGCATCACGGTCATCCGCTTCGCCTTCATCCTGTGGATCCTCGTGATCTTCGGCGGCGGCCTCGCCTACGCGAGGCTCGAGGCCGGCCAGGAGTCGCCGCCGACGCTGCTCGAGGCGATCTACTGGGCGAACACCACGGTGTCGACCGTGGGCTACGGCGACTTCCTGCCGAGCACGTGGCAGACGATCCTGCTGGCGATGCCGCTGCAGGCGATGGGCGTCGTGCTGGGCGCCATCCTCGTCGCCGGGGTCCTGCCGCTCTTCGAGCGGGACTTCGCCGAGGGCTTCTCCTCCGCCGTCGCCCGCAAGGTCGACCGGCTCGTCGGCGACGTCGACGACATCGAGGAGGACGTCAACGACATCGAGGCCGACATCGAGGACATCGCCCAGGGCGAGCGCTCGCAGGATCGCGTCCTCGCCCAGATCGCCCGCGACGTCGCTGAGCTCAAGCGGCGCCAGGGCGAGCCCGAGGCCACGGACGGGACCCGGCTCGACGGGCAGCCGTCGGCGCCGGGGCTACGCTCGGAGCCGTGACCGTTCGCTCGTCCGCGCACGGCCCGGGACGCAGGGCGAGGACGACGTCCGACGCTCCGCGGCCTCCGCGCCGGCGCAGCACGACCCTCCGGCTGACGGTGACGCCGCTGCTCGCGGCCGCCGCCTTCGTCGCCGGCGCGGCTCGGACGAGGAGACGGAGACGGCGTACTGCGTCGACGCCCAGAACGAGGTCGTCGACGACGACCTCTGCGACCAGGACCGGGGCGGCACGGGTGGCTTCTTCATCTTCTACGGCGGCTTCCCCGTGGGCGGTGGGGGCGTCCGCCGCGGCAGCGTGCTGACCGGCGGCGAGCGCATCCCCTCGACCGACCGCGCCCGGGTCGCCGCCCGCGGCGGGTTCGGCGGCAGCGCCCGCCCCGGGGGCGTCGGGCGCGCCGTGAGCCGCAGGGGCGGCGGGGGCGGCTTCAGCGGCGGCTCGTAGGTGCAGCGCCACGCGAGCGAGCCCCGCCAGGGGTGGCCGGCCATCATCGAGGAGCAGGGCCTCGTGTTCTGGAAGACCGACCTGCCCGACGGCCGGTCGATCTCCTAACCAGATGGGCATCCCGGGCTGGGCGGTGCCCCGGATCCGCGAGACGTGGGAGAGCGAGCCGCCCATGCTCTACGGGCGCTTCGACTTCGCCTACGGCCACGACGGCGTGCCCAAGCTGCTCGAGTACAACGCCGACACCCCCACCGGGCTGCTCGAGACCGCGGTGCAGTGGCACTGGCTCGAGGACGTGCTCGGTTCGGGCGCCGACCAGTGGAACCGCGTCCACGAGGCGCTCGTGGAGCGCTGGCGCGAGCTGGGCGACGCCGGCCGCCTGCCCGGCGAGGTCCTGCACCTCGTCCACACGTCCGCCGAGCGCTCGGGCGAGGACCTCATGACGGTGGGCTACCTGGCCGAGACGGCGCGCGCGGCCGGCCTCACGAGCCGGCTGCTGCCCATCGAGCTCCTGGGGCTCACGCCCGGGGGGTTCGTCGACGACGAGGACCGCCCGGTGCGCACCGCGTTCAAGCTCTACCCCTGGGAGTGGATGGTCCGCGAGCGGTTCGCGGCGGCCGCCCTCGAGCGCATGGGCTCAGGCCCCGGGCAGACGCTCTGGATCGAGCCGATCTGGAAGATGCTGTGGTCCAACAAGGGCATCCTCCCCGTGCTCTGGCGGCTCTTCCCCGGCCAGGAGAACCTGCTGCCGGCGTTCTTCGAGGACGAGGGGCACCGCCCGCTCGAGCGCTTCGTGCGCAAGCCGCTGCTCGCCCGGGAGGGCGCCAACGCCACCGTCGTGATCCACGGGGAGGTCGCCGCCCACGGGCCCGACGAGCAGTACGGCGCGGAGGGCTATGTCGTGCAGGAGTACACGGACCTCGGCGACTACGGTGCGGGCCGCCCGTCCTCGGGGTGTGGACGGTGGACACGGAGCCGCAGGGCCTGGGCATCCGGGAGTCCGACGGCCTCGTCACGGACAACCGCTCCCGGTTCGTCCCCCACGTCATCAGCTGAGGAGACCGGGATGCTGGAGCTCGTCGCGCAGGTCCTCGCCTACGCCGGCGTCGGCATCGTCGTCCTGTTCGTCGGCTTCATCGTGGTCGACCTCCTGACCCCCGGCCACCTCGGCCGCCTCGTGGTGGACGGCAACCCGAACGCGGCCACGCTCTCCGTCTCGGCCCTCGTCTCGCTCGGGCTCATCCTCTGGTTCGCGATCTTCTTCACGGGCGCGGGCTGGGGCGGCCTCGACGACGCGGCCGTCTTCGGCGCCGTCGGGGTCCTGGCCCAGGCCGTCGGGTTCCTCGTGCTCGACCTCCTCACTCCCGGCAGGCTCGGCCAGGCGGTCATGCAGCCGCGCTTCCAGACCGCCACCGCGGTGTCGTCGGCGATCCACGTGTCCGTGGCGCTGAGCGTCTGCGCCTCGCTCACGTAGCGGGCCCCGGCGACGACGAGCGCGCCTCGCAGGCCCTCGCGAGCCGCTTCGGCGCACGGCTGAGCCACGCCTCGACGATCAGCTCGCCGAGCTCGTCCTGCGGGATGACGTCGAGGCGCACGAGCACGGCGGGGTAGCCGTCGAAGTGCGGCGTCGTGAAGAAGACGCCCGGGTCGTCGGTCAGCAGCGCCTCCTTCGCGCCGAGGTGCTCGACGCGCGCGCCCAGGGTCGGCCCGTCCGGCGCGTCGTCGCCCAGCGTCCCGAGGTCGGCTCGGCGCAGCGGGCGCTCCCACACGAACAGCCGGTCGCGCACCTGCCACTGGCGGAGCTCCCGGGAGACCCGCTCGCGCGTCTCGGGCAGCGCGAGCGCGTGCCGGCGGACGTCGTCCCAGCTCGCCACGCCGCAACCCTACGGCCGTCGCCTCAGCCCGTCGAGCGCCCGCGCCGTTCGACGAGCCCGTCCGTGTAGAGCACGAGCGTGGCGCGGGGCGGGAACGGCTCGTCCGCCGCGGGGTGCGACACCTCGTCGGTTCCCGCGGCGAGCGGCGGTCCGCCCGCCGCCTCCAGGAACGACGCCTCGCCGTCCTCGGTGACGAGCAGCGCCGGCGGATGCCCCGCGCGGCTGTGGCGGACGGTCGCGCGCGAGCGGTCGAGGCGCACCTGCACCACCGTCGTGCCCGGCGCGCCGTCGACGGTGCGGGCGTAGCGGTCGAGGATGTCGAGCGCCTCGGGGGGCCCGTCCGTGCCGTGCGTCGCGGCGGAGAGGGCGCTGCGCAGCTGACCCATGACCGCGGCGGCCCTGAGGCCCTTGCCTACGACGTCCCCCACCGCGAGGGCCACCGAGTCGTCGGCGACCTGCACGACGTCGAACCAGTCGCCGCCGACAGAGAACTCGTCCTCCGCCGGGCGGTAGCGCGTGGCCACCTCGAGCCCGGCCACGGCGACGCGCGACGCCGGGTACCAGCGTCATGGCGAGTGGCGCGGCCGGCAGACCCTGCACCGGGGGCTCGTGGAGTCCCTGCTGCCGAAGCCCACGCCGCCGGCGCGCGCGCTGCCGAAGGGCGAGGCCGGCCCGTTCGGCGCGACCTTCTACCACCTCAACTGGCACATCGAGCCCTTCGAGGGCCCGCGACGGCTGCCGGGTCTACCTGCCCAAGATGCAGGGGTGGGGCGGCAACCTCGTCACGCTCATGCCGGGCGGCGCGGTCGGGCTGCGCATCGCGAACGCCTGGACTCCGCCCGAGCACTTCCAGTCGGCGGTCGGGCAGGCCCGGGTCGCCGAGCGGCTGACAGTCTTCTGCCGGGGGTAACCGGGTCGGCGGAAGCAGCTCGACCCTCGCCTCTCGCGCAGCTCGATCATCGCCCGGGTGGTGCACCGGCCGACCACCGACCAACAACAGTCGAAGCCCGAGGCTTCCTCTGCAGTGCGAACACGAACGAGGGACGTCGAACTGTCACGCGAAGCCATC
>JALYMR010000159.1 GCA_030773615.1 Actinomycetota bacterium | reverse complement strand
AAGCTCCGCTCGCGAGAGCCCGAGATCGCGTCGCCGCGGGTCGTGCTCTCGCGCGAGCTCCCGGAGGTCGCCGAGCTCGGCCGGCGCATCCTGCGCGCGGTCGGCGTCCACGGGTTCGCCAACGTGGAGTTCAAGCGCGACGCCCGGACCGGCGTCTTCCACCTCATCGAGATCAACGCCCGCCACAACATGTCCGCGGCGCTGGCGGTCCGCTGCGGCGTGGACTTCCCGCTCATCGAGCTGCGCCACCGGCTCCACGGCGAGCGCCCGGCGCCGGCCACCGCCGAGCCCGGCGTCTACTGGATCAGCCTCGAGTACGACGTCCGCCAAGCGCGAACCCTCGCCGGACGCGGGGAGCTCACGCGCCAGTACCTGCGTCCCTACGTCCGGCCCCACGTGCACGACGTGCTCGACTGGCGCGACCCCGCGCCGTTCCTCAAGCAGGCCAGGGATCTCGTGCAGGACAAGCTCTTCCGTCGCGGTGACGCGGCCGCTCACTAGGCAGGGCCGCGCGCCGCGGGCGGCCCTCGGCGCGCCCCAGGTGCTGCGCACGCTCGACGAGCTCGAGACGATCGCCCCTGAGTGGGACGAGCTGGCGCTGCTGGCCCGCAGCCCGTTCCTCACAGTGGAGTGGCTGACCTCGTGGTGGAGCGTGCTGGGCACGGCCGAACCCCTGGTGCTCGTCCAGCGCGACGAGGCGGGGCGCTTGGCGGGGGCGGCCTTCTGCCGTCGGACGCCGCAGCGGCTCGAGGCGGCGGCCAACCTGTGGAGCGGCAACTGGGACGTGCTCGCGCGGGACGAGGCGGCGCGACGCGAGCTTTGGCACGCCCTCGCCCAGCACGCGCCCGGGCGCCTGCGGCTGGTCGGACTGATCGAGGAGGCCCCGGAGACGCAGGTGGCGCGCGAGTCGCTGCGGGCGGCGGGCTACTCGCTCTCCCGGAGAGGCGGGGTGGGGTGTCCCTTCCTCGTGCTCCCGGACGGCTGGGAGACGCTGATCGGCGGCGTGAGCCGCAACCTGCGGTCGCAGGTCGCCCGCCGGGGCCGGGCCCTCGAGCGCCTCGGGACCGTGAGGTTCCGCACCGTCACGGGGGGCGACGAGCTGCCGTCGGCCCTCGGACACGTGCTGCGCCTGGAGGGCAGTGGGTGGAAGGCGCGGGAGGGGACGGCGATCCTGAGCGATCCGGCGCTCGAGGCGCTGTACCGTTCGTTCGCCGCGCGTGCGGCGGAGCGGGGCTGGCTGCGCCTGCACCTGCTCGAGCTGGACGACGAGCCCATAGCCGCCGACTTCGGCATCGCGTTCGGGAGCACGGGCTTCCTGATGAAGACGGGCTTCGACGAGCGCTACGGCGAGCTCTCGCCCGGCCTCGTCCTCCGCGCCCGCGCGCTGCGGGCGAGCATCGAGGAGGGGCTCAGGGCCTACGACTTTCTGGGACGCGCCGAGCCGTACAAGCTGCGCTGGGGCGCGCACCCGCGCCCCCGCTTCGTCCTGCTGGCCTATCGCGGAGCGGCCACGCTCCCGGAGCGGGTGTTCGAGCGCGCCGTCCGGCCCGCGGCGAAGCGGGTCGCGCTGGCGACGGTGCTGCGCAATCGGGCACGGCGGGGCGCTTCGCCGCCGTCGGCGTCGTCAGAGCCCTGAGGGCGGCCGAAGGCGGCACCACAGCACCGACTCACCGCCTCGCAGCGCCTCGTACGCCGCGACCCGCAACTGGGGGAACCGGCGTAGCACCGCGAGCTGGGAGCGGTACTCCCGGCTCGCGCGGGCCTTGGCGACCCAGTCCGCCGCCCCCGCCGCGCCGCGGCGCCATGCCTCGTGCGGGCGCACGGCGATCCCGAGGCGTGCGGGAGCATCGTCGCGGCTGGCCCGCGGCATGATCGGCCTGGCGCGAGACAGCGCGTTCCAGCTCGCGTAGGGCTGCTCGACGTACAGGCCGACGACCTGGCCCGGTTCCAGCACGCCGAGGGCCACCCGGCTCACCCAGAGGTGGTCGGGGTGGGCGAGCGGGAAGGCGGGGATCAGCACGGCGTCGCAGCCCGCGAGGTGCACGGCGAGCGCGCGGGCGACGTCGTCCCCGGCGGGCTGCCCGTCGTAGGGGTCGTCGGGGAAGCCGAGCCAGACCGGCTCGGCCCCGAGCAGGGCGCAGGCCCGCTCGTCCTCGCGGCGCCGTGCGCGAGCGGCCTCGCCACTGGTCGAGAAGCCCGCCTTCGCGTTGCTCGGACCCGCCGGCCGATCGGAGTCCGGCAGCCCCGCGAGCACGGTGAGGACCTCGACCCTCGTGCCGCGCCGGACGGCGCCGCGGATCGACGCGCCCAACGAGAACACGGCGTCGTCGAGGTGCGGCGAGACCACCGCCACGCG
>JALYMR010000158.1 GCA_030773615.1 Actinomycetota bacterium | reverse complement strand
CGGTCGCCCTGTGGCTCGCGGGAGGGCTGCGCCAGCGCCAGATCGGGGTGGGCCCGTCAGCCCTGCGCGACCTGCCCGCCCCCGCGCCCGCGCCGTCCCTCCTCGTGGCCGAGGTCGACGCGGCCTTCGGGGCGATCGGCCGCCTCGCCGGCCCCGGGTCGCAGGCCGCCCGGCGCGCCGCGCTCGGCGCCCTCCTGGCCCGCGCCACCGAGCCCGAGCAGCACTGGCTGCGCCGCCTGCTGCTCGGCGACCTGCGCCAGGGCGCGCTCGAGTCCCTCGTCGCCGACGCCGTGGCGCTCGCCGCCGGGCTCCCCGGGACCGAGGTACGCCGGGCGCTCATGCTCGGCGGCGACCTCGGCGCGGTGGCCGTCGCCGCCCTGGGCGGCGGCGCGGCCGCCCTGCGCGCCTTCCGCCTCGAGGTCGGGCGCCCCGTCCAGCCCATGCTCGCCGCGAGCGCGCCCGACGTGGCCAGCGCGCTCGAGCGCGTGCACCCCGCCGCGGTCGAGTTCAAGCTCGACGGCGCTCGCGTGCAGGTCCATCGCCGGGGCGGGGACGTCGCGGTGTTCACCCGCACGCTCGACGAGGTCGCGGGACGGGTGCCCGAGCTCGTGCGGGCCGCCCTCGCCCTCCCCGTGGACGCCGCCGTGCTCGACGGCGAGGCCATCGCGCTGCGCCCCGACGGCCGGCCCCACCCGTTCCAGGTCACCGCGGCGCGCTTCGGCTCGCGGTCGGGGGGCACGGTCCCGCTCTCCGCCCTCTTCTTCGACGCACTGCACGTCGACGGGGAGGACCTGGTCGACCGCGCGGGTGTTGAGCGGGGAGCCGCGCTTGAGCGCGTCGTGCCCGAGGCCATGCGCGTGCCGCGCCGGGTGGCGGCCGACGCGCGGGAAGCGGCCGCGACCTGGCGCGAGGCGCTGGACCGGGGGCACGAGGGCGTCCTGGTCAAGGCGCTCGACGCCCCCTACGAGGCGGGGCGGCGGGGCGCGGGGTGGATCAAGGTCAAGCCGCGGCACACGCTCGACCTCGTCGTGCTCGCCGCGGAGTGGGGCTACGGGCGCCGCCAGGGCTCGCTGAGCAACCTGCACCTCGGCGCCCGCGGGCCCGACGGCGGGCTCGTCATGCTCGGCAAGACGTTCAAGGGCCTCACGGACGCCATGCTCGCCTGGCAGACGGAGCGCCTGCTCGCCCTCGAGGTCGCGCGGCAGGGCCACGTCGTGCACGTGCGCCCCGAGCTCGTCGTCGAGGTCGCCTTCGACGGGGTGCAGGCCAGCACCCGGTACCCGGGCGGGGTCGCCCTGCGCTTCGCGCGCGTGCTGCGCCACCGGCCGGACAAGCGCGCCGAGGAGGCGGACGAGCTGGCGACCGTGCTCGCCCTCGCGCCTACCCTGGGCTAGATGGGTGGGCCCACGGCCGTCGAGGGCGAGCGGGGCGAGGGACGCGCCGGCGAGCGGCTGCGCCGGGCGCGCTGGCGGCTGCGCGGCGCGTGGCTGTGGCCCACCTTCGCGCTGCTGACCCTCGTCGACACCGCCTTGCTGCACTGGCTGCCGCTGGCCGGAGAGGGACCCACCCCGTGGGTCTCGGCCTTCCTGCTCGCGGGCTGCGTGAACGTGGTCGTGCTCGCCGCCGTGAGCGGGATGGTCGGCTGGTGGCTGCGCCGGCGCCGGCCGGACCTGCCGAAGGTCGTGGCCGACGACTACGCGGGGACCGCGCTGCTCCTCGCGGTGACCCTCGTCTTCGCCGGGGTCGGGCTGGCCCACCGGCCCCAGGTGCTCGACGAGCGGGTCGACTTCTCCCTCCAGTCCGACGCGGCACGCCGCTTCGTCGCCGCCCAGGCGCCCCCGGAGTACCAGCGGCGCATCGACGAGGCGGACAGCATCCGCCTCGGCGAGGACCTCTACCGCACGTGCGTGCCGGGGGAGGGGCCCCGACGCTGGCTGTGCCTCATCGTGCACACGGACGACCACCCGGCCACGGTGCAAACCGACCCGAGCCGGGAGCCCAACGCGCTCGTCGTCGGGCCGAGCGGCGTGCGGTAGCGCACCCCTCACGTCCGCGGATAGGGCGGGTAGCGGTGGTGCACCCCCCTGGACCGCCTGCGTTCGCAGGGGTAGAGGTCGTTGAAGTGGACCTGCTCTCCCCGACTGGTCCGCACGGACAGGAATCCGCGCACGCCGTCGATCGACGCCGCCGGTCACGCCACTGGTCCACCCCGTGCTCCGTCACTCCTTCGAAGAGGGCGAGGAGGAACCGCTTGGCTTCGAGCTCGTCATCGGTCAGCACTTCGACGGCGATGGACGGCCGTCGGCCGATCGAGACCATCAGCCAGGGCAGGTCTTCGTAGAACTCGAGCGTGATCTCGGCGCCACCCGTCCCGTCGGCGGGCCGGATCGTCAGCAGCGCGTCGAGTTCCGTGCTGCGCCTCACGATCGCCGCCGCGACACGGCGGCGCTGGCAGGAGCTCTCGAGCTCGGCGGCGATCGCGTCAGCAGAGAGCACGAAGGGTCGCCACGGCGCGTTCGAGCCCGTCGTCGCCGTGGAACACCTCCCCGGCGACCCACACCGCGGGCGTGAAGCGCACGCCGCGCTCGCGGGCCTGCGCCGTGGCCCGGTCGAGCTCGGCCGCCACGCGCGCGGTCCCCGCGCCGGCCAGCAGCGCGCGGGGGTGGATCTCGCAGGCCGCGCCGGCGAGCAGGACACCCTCCTCCCGGCTCAGGTCGCGGCCCCCGGCGTAGGCCTGCCGGAAGGCCGCGAGCGCGAACGGGACGGTCTTGCCGCCGCCCCGCGCGTAGGTCGCCGCCCGCAGGGCGAGCGTGCTGTCGAAGGGCAGCGACGTGGGCCACCGCACGGGCTGCAGGCCCCGGTCCGCGGCGGTGCGCTCGAGGCGCGCGAGCTCGATGTCGCGCTCCTCCGCGCAGCGCCAGGCCCCGAACCCGCCGGGCAGCCCCGCCTCGCGCACCGGCACCCAGGCGCAGGGCGCCGGCGCGAGCGCGAGGATCCGCTCCGCGACGAGGTACGCCTCGGGGGAGGCGAGGTCGAAGTAGAAGCAGGGACCGGCCTCGGCCCCCTCGGCGCTAGCCGTGGACGAGCCAGCCATCGGCGGCGCGGGCGGCCTCCATGACGGCCTCGGTGAGGGTGGGGTGGCCGTGCACGATGCGGGCGACCTCGCTGTAGCCGCCCTCGAGCGAGCGGACGTTCACGAGCTCCTGGATGAGCTCCGTCGCCCTCGAGCCGACGATGTGGCCGCCGAGGAGCTCGCCGTAGCGACGCTCGCCCACGAGCTTCACGATCCCCTGGCGGTCGCCGTACACCGTGCCGCCGCCCACCGCCCCGAACTGGACCTTGCCGACGACGACGTCGTGCCCGGCGTCGCGGGCCTGCTGCTCCGTGAGGCCGAACGAGCCCACGTTGGGCAGGCAGAAGGTCGCGCGGGGGATGTCGGGGTACGAGAGCGGGTGCGTCTCGAGGCCGGCCGCGGCCTCCACGGCGATGATGCCCTCGTCGGAGGCCTTGTGGGCGAGCGCCGGGCCGGGCACGAGGTCGCCGATCGCGAAGACGCCCTCGCGCGACGTGCGCATCGCCCCGTCGACCTGCACCAGCCCCGCCTCCGTGCGCTGGATGTGCGCCTCGTCGAGCCCGAGGGCCGCCACGTCGGGGCCGCGCCCCGCGGCGATGACGAAGAAGTCGGCCTCGCGACGCTCGCCGCCGATCGTGTACGCCACCCCGCTCGCGCTCGCCTCCACGTCCTGCACGAACTGGCCCGTGATGACCTCGATCCCCTGGCGGCGGAACTGGCGGTCGGCAGCCTTCGAGATGTCCGCGTCCTCCGTGGGCAGGACGCGGTCGAGGCCCTCCATGAGGACGACCTCCGACCCCAGCCGGGCGTAAGCCGAGGCGATCTCCGTGCCCGACGCGCCCGCGCCGACGACGGCGAGCCGCCGGGGCAGCTCGTCGAGCGCCCAGGCGTCCTCCGTGCCGATGATCCGGCCCCCGAGCTGGGTGCCGGGCAGCGGCTTGGGCACGGAGCCCGTGGCGAGCACGACGGTGCGCGCCTCGAGCTCGCGGCCGCCCACGCGCACCCCGCCCCCCGCGGTGAGCCCGGCCTCGCCCTCCATGAGCTCGATCCCGTTCTTGCGGAAGAGCCCCGCGACGCCCCCCGTGAGGGTGCGGATGACCCCGCCGCGGCGCTCGGTCACGGCGGCGAAGTCGACCTCGGGCTCGGCGACGCGCAGGCCGAAGTCGCCCGCGTCGCGGATCTCCGAGAGGATGTCGGCCGTGCGCAGGACGGCCTTCGCCGGGATGCAGGCGTAGTTCAGGCAGCGCCCGCCGACCTTGTCCTTCTCGACGACCGCCGTCTTCAGCCCGAGCTGCGCGGCGCGGATCGCGGCCACGTAGCCCCCGGGGCCCGAGCCGATGACGATGCAGTCGTAGGAGGAGGCCACGCGCGGGACGCTAGTGCACTAGGGCGCCGTGTCCGGCGGGGGCATCTGGATGCGCGCCATCGCCCGCACGAGCTTCCAGAACAGGGCGCCGAGGGCCACGATGAGCACGAGGGCGCCGATCGCGAAGAGCACCTCCCGGGCGAGC
>JALYMR010000157.1 GCA_030773615.1 Actinomycetota bacterium | reverse complement strand
GTCCCCGCGCCCGCCTCGCGCGCGAGCCGGGCGTGGTCGTCCACCACGCCGGCCAGCGCGTCGACCTGGTCGCCGGGCAGGGTTCCGTCGGCCCGGCGGCGCAGGCGGGCGAACGCGCGCCGGGCGAGCACCTCGCGGGGGCGTCCGTCCGGCCCCGGCTCGGCGACGAGCAGGCGGGTCGTGTTCGTCCCGATGTCGATGCAGGCGCAGCGCATCGCGGCTGCCAGTATGGGGGCGTGGACCACGCCCCGGCGATCCTCGTGCGCGAGCTGCGCAAGGCCTACGGCGACCGGGAGGCGGTGGCGGGAATCGACTTCGAGGTCGCGCCCGGCGAGGTGTTCGGCCTCCTCGGGCCCAACGGCGCCGGCAAGACGACGACGGTCGAGATCCTCGAGGGCTTCCGGGCGCGCACGCACGGCATCGTCTCCGTGCTCGGGCACGACCCCGGGGCGCGGCCCCGCGCGCTGCGCGAGCGGGTCGGCATCGTCCTGCAGTCGAGCGGGATGTACCGCCACCTCACCGTGCGCGAGGCGGTCGCGCACTGGGCCGGCCTCTACTCCCGCCCCCGTGACGTGGGCGAGACGCTCGCGCTCACCGGACTCACGGAGGTGGCGGACACGCGCACGCTGCGCCTGAGCGGCGGGCAGCTCCGGCGCCTGGACCTCGCGCTCGCCCTGGTCGGCGACCCCGAGCTCGTGTTCCTCGACGAGCCCACGGTGGGGTTCGACCCCCGGGCGCGGCGCGCGGCGTGGGACGCCGTCCGCGCGCTCGCCGGGCTGGGCAAGACCGTGCTGCTCACCACGCACTACCTCGACGAGGCCCAGGCGCTCTGCGACCGCGTCGCCATCCTGAAGGACGGGCGGATCCTCGCCGAGGGGGCCCCGGCCGAGCTCGGCGTGGGCACCGCCTCGCGCTACCGGGTGTCGTGGCGCGGCGAGGACGGCGAGCTGCGCACCCGCGAGACGGAGGACCCCACGGCGCTCCTGCACCAGCTCACGAGCGCCGCCCTCGCCCGTGGGCGCCCGCTCGAGGACCTCGCGGTGACCCGCCCGTCGCTCGAGGACGTCTACCTCGAGCTCACCGCCGAGGTCGCGGAGGTCAGGGATGGGTGACGACGTGGCCCTCGCCTGGCGCCAGTACCGCCTCGAGCGGCGCATGTTCTGGCGCAACCCGACGGCGGCGTTCTTCAACTTCCTCCTGCCGCTGCTCTTCCTCGCGCTGCTCGGCGCCGTGTTCGCGGGCAACCGCGACGGCCTCGAGGTCATCGTGCCCGGCATCGCCGGCATGGGCATCGTCTCCACCACGTTCGTCGCGCTGGCCATGAACACCGTGTTCCTGCGCGAGCAGGGGGTGCTCAAGCGCCTGCGGGGCACGCCGATGCCGCCGGGGGCCTACCTCGCCGCGCTCGCCGCGCACGCGGTGACGAACACCGCGGTGCAGGTGGCCGTCGTCGTCCTCGCCGGCCGGTTCGTGTTCGGGCTGGGGTGGCCCGAGGACTGGGTCGCGCTCGGCGTCCTCGTGGGCGCCGGCGTCCTGTGCTTCGCCGCGCTCGGCGTGGCGCTCTCGCACGCCGTGCCGAACGTCGACTCGGCGCCCGCCTACGTCAACGCCGCGTTCCTGCCGCTCGTGTTCATCAGCGGCGTGTTCTACGACGCCGACGCCGCGCCGGCGTTCCTGCGCGACATCGCCCAGGCCCTGCCGCTCACCCACCTCGTCGACGGGCTCCGGCAGGCGATGGTGGGCGACCCGGGCGATCTCGCCTCCGACCTGCTGGTCCTCGGCCTGTGGGCAGCGCTCGGCGCCCTGCTCGCCGTGCGCGGGTTCAGGTGGGAGCCACGATGAGGGCCGGGGGCGGCGCCCCCGCCACGTCGACGGGCACCTCCCGCAGCGGCGAGGCCTCCCACTCGGCGCGCAGGAGCCCGAAGACGACGACGTCGAGCGAGCGGCCCCCGTGGCGGTGCCAGCCCCGCAGCACCCCCTCGCGCCGGAAGCCCGCGCCCTCCAGCGCACGCTGGGAGCGGACGTTGTCCACGTTCGCGTAGGAGCCCAGGCGGTCCAGGCCGAGCAGCCCGAAGGCGAGGTGGCAGACGAGCGCCTTCGACTCCCGGTTGGCGCCGGTCCCCCACCACGCCCGCCCGAACCACGTCCCCACGATCGCCCGCCGGTCCCGACGCGAGAGCTCGGACAGCCCGGTGATCCCGACCACGCCGTCGGCGAGATGCTCCTGGACGAGGTCGACCTGCTCGCCGCGCTCGCGCTGGCCGGGCAGGCGCGCGAGGTAGGCGCGCGCCTCGTCCTCGTGCTCGTACGGGCCCCAGGAGAACCAGCGGGTCACCTCGGGGTCCGAGGCCAGGGCGAACAGGCGCGGCGCGTCGTCGTCGCGCGGGACGCGCAGGCGCAGGGTCGGGCCCGTGAGCGCGAGGTCCTCGGTCACGGGCAGGGACGCTAGGGCGAGGCAAACCGGGCGCGTGTCGAGTCCCAGCCGCGGGTAAACGATTGCGCACGCAATCAATTTCCGGAGGACCGATGTCACGACCCCTCACCGCCGGCGACGGCGCACGTCACCACGGCGACACGGGCCATCACGAGGCCCGCCGCCGCTCCCCCGCCCAGTGGTTCTGCCTGCTCGGCGGACTCGCGCTGGTGCTCGCGGGCCTGCTCGGCTTCATCGCCGACGCCACCTTCGACACCGCGGCGTCGGTGGACACCGATCAGCTCCAGGGCGACGGCTTCCTCGGCTTCGAGGTCAACGGCTGGCACAACGTCGTGCACATCGCCACCGGGCTCCTCCTGCTCGTCGGCGCCTGGCAGTGGGCCCTGGCCAAGACGGTCGCCCTGGTCTTCGGCCTGGCCTACGGCCTCGTCACCATCATCGGGATCATCGACGGCAACGACGTCCTGGGCATCATCCCGGTCAACACCGCCGACAACATCCTGCACCTCGCGCTGAGCGCCCTGGGGATCATCGCCGGCCTGCTGCCCTCCTACGGCAAGGGCCGCGACGGCGGCCGGGACCGGGACGCCGACCGCGCCCGTGATCGCGACGCCGAGGTCCGGCGCGAGCCGGTCACGACCACGGCGACGACCGACGGTGGCCGCAGCGAGGACGGGGTGGGTCGCACGGAGCGGCCCGAGGTCGAGCCCGCGGCGGAGATCGGCGAGCGGCGCGCCGAGCGTGACCGCCAGGGCGGCAAGGGCCGCCACCCGGACCGCCTGTAGCCGTCCGTCAAGGCGCCCGCCCGGCCCCCATGCGACACGCAGGCGCCCTCCGGGGCGCCTGCGGTCGTTCGGGGGCCGGCGGGCGCGGGTACGGTCGCCGGGTGCACAAGCGCGCCGACCTCCTGGTCCACGACGACCAGCCGCTGAACGCCGAGCCGCCCCCCGAGGCGCTCCACGGGCCGCTCACCCCGGTCGACGCCTTCTACGTGCGCAACCACGGGTCGCTGCCCGCCGCCGAGCCCGGCGCGCTTCGCCTCCGCGTCGACGGGCTCGTCGACCGGGAGCTCGAGCTGTCGCTCGACGAGCTGCGCGACGGCTTCGCCGTGCGCGAGGTCGAGGCCACGCTGCAGTGCGCGGGCAACCGGCGCACGGACCTCATGGCCGTCCGGCCCATCCCCGGCGAGCTGCCCTGGGGGCCGACCGCGATCGGCACTGCTCGCTGGCGCGGCGCCTCGCTGGCCGACGTGCTCGCCACCGCCGGCGTGCGCGACGGCGCCCGCCACGTCGCGTTCCTGGGCGGCGACGAGGTGACGGACAGCGGGCGCTTCGGCGGCTCGATCCCCCTCGAGAAGGCCCGGGCGAGCGAGGTCCTGCTGGCCTGGGACATGGACGGGGAGCCGCTCGCGCCCGAGCACGGCGCCCCCCTGCGCGCGCTCGTGCCCGGCTACATCGGGGCGCGCAGCGTGAAGTGGCTCGAGCGCGTGACGGTGCAGGCCGAGCCCTCGGACAACCACTTCCAGGCCGTGGAGTACCGGCTCGAGCCGCCGAGCTTCCCGCTCGGCGAGCTCGCGGTCAACGCGGCCATCCTCGCCCCTGCCCCCGACGCGGTCGTGCCGGCGGGCGCCGTCCCCGTGGAGGGCTGGGCGCTCACGGCGGGGCCGCGCACCGTGCAGCGGGTCGACGTATCGGGCGACGGCGGGGAGACCTGGGTCCAGGCCGAGCTGCTCGACGACCAGGGCCCGTGGGCCTGGCGGCGGTGGCGGGCCGAACTCGACCTGGCGCCGGGCGCGGCGGAGATCGTCGCCCGGGCCTGGGACTCGGCGGCGAACTCCCAGCCCGACGACGTGGCGGCCGTGTGGAACCACAAGGGCTACGCGAACAACGCCTGCCCGCGGGTCCGCGTGCAGGCGCGCGCGTGACGCGGCCCGAGCTCGCCATCGCGGTCGTCCGCGAGCTCCTGCACCGCTCCGGCGCCCTGCGGACGAGCGTGCTGATCGACCGCGGGGACGGCGGCCCGGGGATCGTCGTGGAGTGCGAGCGCCTCGGTCCCGTCCGGGTGTTCGACGGCGACGAGGTCAGGGAGCTCGCGCACGACGCCGGGGCGGAGGTGGCGCTGCCCGGCTTCCCCGAGCTGCGCCAGCCGCCGCCGTTCGAGGTCGACCCCGCGGAGGGGAGCGTCGCGGGCCCGCTCGGGACCCTCCAGATGCTCGCCGGCGGGATGCGCGACCTCGCGGTCCTGCTCGGCGGGGGCAGCGTGGTGGCCGCCGAGTACCCCACGCATGCCGGGCAGCCCCCGCTCGGCCTCGCCGCCCGCACCGGGGAGCCGGTGGTCGTCCTGCTGGGCGACGAGGCCTTCGAGCTCGACCCCTGACCGGCGGAAGCGTCAGGCGGCGGGGACCGGGGCCACCTCCGCCCCGATCTGAGCCTCGCTGTCCTCCGCGCGGATGAGCACGAGCGCCGCCACGAAGCCGAGCACGATGAGGCCGGCCCCGGCCAGGAAGGCGGCGGAGAACCCGTCGACGAGGGCGGCGGGCAGCGCCCCCGGGTCACCCGCCGGGCCGCCTCGAGCGCAGTGTCGCGCCGGCCGTTGGCGACCGTGGCCAGGACGGCGAGCCCGAGCGCGCCGCCCACCTGCTGAGCGGTGTTGATGAGGCCGGAGGCCAGGCCGGCGTCGTCGGGGCGCACGCCGGACACCGCGGCCACGGTCAGCGGCACGAACGAGAAGCCGAGCCCCAGGCCCGTGAGGATCGACGGCCCGAGGATGTCCGAGGCGTAGGCGCCGTCGACCGAGATGCGGCTCAGCCAGACGAGTCCGGCGGCGACGAGCAGGAGGCCGCCGAGCAGGACGGGCTTGAACCCCAGGCGGGTGACGAGCTGCGACGCCACCCCGGCCGACACGATGATCGACAGGGCGAGCGGCAGGTAGGCGACCCCGGCGTCGAGCGCGTCGTAGCCGAGCACCTGCTGCATGTAGAGCGACAGGAAGAAGAACATGGCGAACAGCCCGGCGCCGACCAGCAGCCCGGTGACGTCCGCCCCCGTCACCGTCCGGTTGCGGAAGAAGCGGAAGGGCACGAGCGGGTGGGCCGAGCGCAGCTCGACGACGACGAAGGCCGCGATGAGCGCGGCGGCGAGCGCCAGCAGCCCGAGCGTCTGGGCCGAGCCCCAGCCCGCGTCGTTGGCGTCGACGAGCGCGTAGACGAGGATGGCCAGGCCGGCGGTGATCGACACGGCGCCCGCGGCGTCGAACGTGCGGGTGGCCGAGGTGACCCGGCTCTCGGCGATGAGCCGCGGGACGAGCAGCGCGGCGCCGAGGCCGACCGGGACGTTGACCCACAGGACCCACTGCCAGCCCAGCCCGTCGGTGAGCACACCGCGCAGGAGCACGCCCACGGCGCCGCCCGAGCCGGCGACCGCCCCCCACACCCCGAGGGCCCTGTTGCGCTCGGCGCCCTCGGTGAACGTCGTCTGGAGGATCGACAGCGCGGCGGGGGACATGAGCGCGCCGCCGAGGCCCTGGACCGCGCGGGCGGCGATGATCATGCCCTGCGACTCCGAGAAGCCCCCGACGAGGGAGGCCAGCGCGAAGAGCACGAGCCCGGCCATGAAGATCAGCCGCCGACCCAGGAAGTCGGCCATGCGCCCGCCGAGCAGGAGGAACCCGCCGAACACGAGCACGTACGCGTTGACCACCCAGGAGAGGTCGTCCTGCTCGATGCGCAGCGCCTCGCCGATGCAGGGCAGGGCGACGTTCGTGATCGAGGCGTCGACGACGACCTGAACTGCGCCATGGCCAGGAGGACGAGAGCGAGCCACTTGCGCCGCTCGGCGCTCTGCGCGTCGGTCATGCGATGCTCCTGGTTGTCGATCCCCACTGTGCGCGACTCACACGTCGCCGGGCCGACGCCCGTCGGAACCGCGAGCGCGTGCTTGAGGCGGCCGGCGAGCTCTTCGCTGAGCACGGGCTCGACGCCCAGATGCCCGACGTGGCGCGGCGCGCGGGCGTCGGGGTGGGGACGGTCTACCGCCACTTCGCGACGAAGGACGCGCTCGTGGAGGCGCTCGCCGAGCGCCACTTCGCCCAGCACGTCGGGCTGACGGAGGAGGCGCTCGCGGCGGCGGCGAGCCCTGGGCCGCGTTCGAAGGGCTCATGTGGCGCTCGGCCCGGCTCCTGGTCGAGGATCGGGGGCTCGCGGAGATCGCCGCGAACCAGCCGGCGGCCATGGCCGCGGCGGCGACGCACCAGGACCGCCTGCTCGCCCTGGCCGCCGAGGTCGTCGGCCGCGCGACGGCCGCCGGGGACATGCGGCCCGACGCGACCGCCGAGGACATCCCCACGATCATGTGCGGGCTGGGGAAGATCGCCGCGCTGCAGGGCTGCGGCAAGCCCGTGAGCTGGGAGCGCTACCTCACCCTCATGCTCGACGGGCTGCGCGCGCCCCTAGCGCCCGCCGCCGGCAGCGACCGCTCCGGCACCTAGCGTGGGCGGCGCCGTGGCGCTCCGCTCCCCCACCCTCGTCGGACCTCCCCCCGCGTCGTCCCCGACCCGGCAGGGCCAGCGCCCGCGGCGCGTCGCCGTGGACGCCCGCCTCCCGATCCTCGCCGTCCTCGCCCTCTTCGCCGTCCTGGCCTGGAACCGGCGCTGGGTCAACGAGGACGGCTTCATCTACTTCCGCATCGTCGACAACCTGCTCGCCGGCCACGGGCCCGTGTTCAACGTCGGCGAGCGGGTGGAGACGTACACGAGCCCGACGTGGACGGCGCTGCTCGCGCTGCTCGCGGTCGGGCTGCCGGTCTCGCTGCCGTGGATCTCCGTCTTTCTCGGGCTCGTCACGAGCCTCGCGGGGTTCGCCCTCGCGGCCCTCGGCGCCCTGCGCTTCGCCCGCACCGGCGGCGACACCGGGCCGGCCCTGCCCCTCGGGCTGCTCGTCGTGGCCGTCGTCCCCACCTTCTGGGACTTCGCGACCTCCGGGCTCGAGACCGGGCTGATCTTCCTCTGGCTCGGCGGCGTGTGGTGGGGGCTCGTGCGGTCGGGCGGCCGCGGAGGCCCCCTGCTCGCGCTGGCCGTGGGCCTCGGCCCCCTCGTGCGCCCCGACCTCGCGGTGTTCAGCGCGGGCTTCCTGCTCCTGCTCGTCCTGTCCGGCCCGCGCTCGTGGGGCCGGGCCGCCCGCCTCGTCGCCTGGGCGGCGGCGATCCCCCTGGCCTACGAGCTGTTCCGCATGGCCTACTTCGCGGCGCTCGTGCCCAACACGGCCCTGGCCAAGGAGGCGGGCGCGGCGCTCTGGGGCCGGGGGGCGGGCTACTTCGCGGCCTTCGTGGCCGACTACTGGCTGTTCGTGCCGCTCGCCGCCCTCGCCGCGTGGGGCGTGGCCGGACTGCGGCGGCGACCGTCGCGCGAGCGGGTCGCGCTCGCGGCGGCCCCCGTGGCGTGCGCCATCGTGCACGCCCTCTTCGTCGTGCGCCTCGGCGGCGACTACATGCACGGGCGCATGCTGCTTCCCAGCCTGCTCGGCGCCGTCCTGCCTGTCGCCGTCGTGGTGGTCGAGCGCCGCGCGGCGCTCGCCCTCGCCGCCGTCGTGGGCCTCTGGGCGCTGGTCTGCGCGCTCTTCCTCCAGGCCCCGTCGCGGCTCATCGACAACACCGAGCCCTGGTACGACCAGCGCACGACGCTCAACGCCCGGCAGGGCCACGCGCACCCCGTCACCCTCGAGGACTACGCGCGCTTCGAGGCCTCCCAGCCCACGATCGGGTGGCGGCTGCGGGACCTCGCCCGGGCTCGATCGGCGGTCGTCGTGGACTACCGGCCCGCGCGGCGCCGGGTGGGCGACCGGGTCCTTCCCTGGCTGGAGCCCCGGCCCCTGCCCCGCGCATGGACCGCTCGCGCCGCCCGCGCACCGGTGCTCGCCTACACGGGCTCGATCGGGCGGCTGGGGTACGCTGCGGGCAGCTCCGTGCGCAT
This sequence comes from Actinomycetota bacterium, assembly GCA_030773615.1. Taxonomy (GTDB): domain Bacteria; phylum Actinomycetota; class Thermoleophilia; order Solirubrobacterales; family Solirubrobacteraceae; genus JALYMR01. The sequence goes on along the minus strand of JALYMR010000157.1, from coordinate 2,955 downwards.
CGGCGACAGCCTCGGGCTCGCCGACCCCGTGGGCTCCCGCGTGCGCCTGATCGAGCCGCGCACCCGCCGCCCCGGGCACGAGAAGGAGTTCCCCGAGGCGTGGTACCTCGCCCGCTTCGCGGCCGGCAACCTGCCCGCGGCCCGGCGCCCGCAGGTCGCCGCCGCCCGGCAGGCGCTGGCCTGCGCGCCCCTGCGCGAGCTGCTCGCGGCCACGTCCGAGCCGCTGACCGCCGGGCGCGCGGCGGCGAACCTCGGGGTCGCGCTGCGCGCGCACGGGCTGCGAGTGGACCCCGACCCGGTGGTGGCCCGGGCCGAGGTCTGTCGCTGATCCGAGCTAGGCCGCGACCGGCCGCACCGGCGCGGGCTCGAGGGCGACCTCGAGCGCCTCGCCGACGGTCATGACCGGGTGGAACGTCATCTGCTCGCGCACGTCCTCGGACACGTCGTCGAGGTCCGCCCGGTTGCGCTCGGGGAGGATCACGTCGGTCAGGCCCGCGGCGTGGGCGGCGAGGACCTTCTGCTTGAGCCCGCCGATGGGCAGCACCCGGCCCTGGAGGGTGACCTCGCCGGTCATGCCCACCGTGTGCTTCACCGGCCGGCCGGTGAGCAGGGAGGCCAGGGCGGTCGTCATCGTCACGCCCGCGCTCGGCCCGTCCTTGGGAATCGCGCCCGCGGGCACGTGCAGGTGGAACTCGCGGTCGGCGAAGTGGTCCTCGTCGATGCCGAGCTCCCCCGCGTGGGCGCGGACGTAGGTCAGGGCGATCCGCGCGGACTCCTTCATGACGTCGCCGAGCTGGCCCGTGAGGGTCAGGCCCGCCGAGGGCGCGTGGGCCTTCATCATGTTGGCCTCGATGAAGAGCACGTCGCCGCCCGTGCCCGTGACCGACAGGCCCGTGGCCACGCCGGGCACCGCGGTGCGCGCCGCCGCCTCCTGGAAGACCCGCTGGCGGCCCAGGGCGTCGCGGACGAGCTCGAGGCCGACCTCGACGGGCGGCTGCACCTGCGCCGCGGCGACCTTCGTGGCCACCTTGCGCAGCAGCGTGCCGAGCTCGCGCTCGAGCTGGCGCACGCCGGCCTCCCGCGTGTACTCGCTGACCACGGTGCGCAGGACGTCGTCGCTCACGGCGACCTCGTCCTCGCGCAGCCCGTTGCGCTCGCGCTGGCGCGGCCACAGGTAGTCGCGGGCGATGGCGGTCTTCTCGGCCACGGTGTAGCCGTCGAAGCGGATGACCTCCATGCGGTCGAGCAGCGGGCCCGGGATCGTCTCCGCCATGTTCGCCGTGGCGATGAACATGACCTCGGAGAGGTCGAGCTCCACGTCGAGGTAGTGGTCGCGGAACGCGTGGTTCTGCGCGGGGTCGAGGACCTCGAGCAGCGCCGCCGAGGGGTCGCCCCGCCAGTCCGCGCCGACCTTGTCGACCTCGTCGAGCATGATGACCGGGTTCATCGTCCCGGCGTCGCGCAGGGCGCGCACGAGGCGGCCGGGCAGCGCGCCGATGTACGTCCGCCGGTGGCCGCGGATCTCCGCCTCGTCGCGCACGCCGCCGAGCGACATGCGGACGAACTCGCGGCCGGTGGCCCGGGCGATCGACTCGCCGATGGAGGTCTTGCCCGTGCCCGGGGGGCCGATCAACGTCAGGATCGCGCCCGCTCGGGTGACGTCGCGCGAAACGCCCAGTCCCCGCTCCTCCCGCAGCTTCCGCACCGCGATGTGCTCCGTGATGCGGTCCTTGACGTCCTCGAGGCCGGCGTGGTCGCCGTCGAGCACCTCGCGGGCGCGAACGGGGTCGAGCACCTCGTCCGAGCGCTCCTTCCAGGGGACCTGCAGGAGCCAATCGAGGTAGGACCGCAGCATCTGGCCCTCGCCCTGCTCGCCGACGCGCTCGAGGCGCCTGAGCTCGCGCTCGGCCTGCTCGCGGACGGCGTCGGGCATGCCCGCGTCCTCGATCTTCTGGCGGTAGTCGCCCACGACGTCGCCGTCGTCCTCGCCGAGCTCGCGGCGGATGGACTCCATCTGCTTGCGCAGGAAGTACTCACGCTGCTGCTTCTGGGCGCCGGACTCGACGTCCTCGCGGATGCGCCGGCGGACCTGGAGCTGGGCGAGCCGCTCGCGCTGGAAGCGCAGGGCGAGCTCGAGGCGCTCCGTGACATCGACGGTCTCCAGGAGCTCGACCTTCTGCTCGAAGGTGAGGTCGGGCGCGTAGCCCGAGGTGTCGGCCAGCGGGCCGGGCTCGACGACGGAGCGCAGGAACGCGGCGACCCGCTCATCGGCGCCGCGGAGCTCGAGGATCTCCTCGACCACGGCGCGGTACTCGCGCTCGAGCTCGCGGGTCTGGCCGTCGACGGGGACCGGGTCCTCGCGCCGCTCCGCCTGGACGCGCAGCTCACCGCTCGCGTCGCTCTCCGCTGCGCCGAGGACGCCGCGGGCGACCCCCTCGAGCACCGCCCCGCGGGCGCCGCCGGGCAGGCGGACGGTCTCCGTGACGCGGGCGATGGTGCCGACCTTCGCGTAGTCGCCGTCGTGGCGCGGGACGAGGAGGACCTCCTGCTCACCGCCGGTGTCGACCGGGAGCGTGACGTCCATGGTGGGGAAGACGACGGTGTCGTCGAGGGGGATGAGGAGGAGGGAGCTCAAAGCCTGGTCTTTCCGGTGGTTGCGCAAGCAACTATAGCGGGCGCGCCCGCGATCTCAGCCTCTGGCGCAGATCCGCGCGCTCGGAGCGCCTCTGACCGCGCTCACAGGGCCGCTGCGTAGAACGGTCTCGGCACCCCCGATCAGAAGGAGCAGGATGGACAGGAGCACGAGCAGGTCCCGCGCCGACGGCGCCTCGGCGTCATCCTCGGCGCCGTCCTCGCCCTGGCCCTCGGCACGGGCGCCACGGCGGTCGCCGCGAGCGGCGACGGCGAGCGCGCCGCGTCGTCGGGCACCCAGTCCGTCCAGGCGCAGGACGACCG
>JALYMR010000156.1 GCA_030773615.1 Actinomycetota bacterium | reverse complement strand
CGCGCGCTGGCGTCGGCGACCTCCACGAGCCCCCCGGCGCGCATCTCGAACACGCCGGCCTCGCTCGTCGAGCCGAAGCGGTTCTTCAGCGCGCGCAGCGTGCGGTACGTGCGCTCGCGCTCGCCCTCGAACTGCAGGACGCAGTCCACGAGGTGCTCGAGCACGCGCGGGCCGGCCAGCGCCCCCTCCTTCGTGACGTGGCCGACGAGCACGACGGCGGTGCCCGTCGCCTTCGCGACGCGCAGCACGCGCCCGGCCACCTCGCGGACCTGCGCGACGGAGCCGGGCCCGGCCGAGAGCTCCGCGCTGTGGAGGGTTTGCACGGAGTCGATGACGCAGGCCTCGGGCCGCTCCGCCTCGAGGGTGGCGAGCACCGCGTCGAGGTCCGTCTCGGCCAGCGCGGGCACGCTCAGCGCCTCCTCGCCCAGCCGCTCGGCGCGCAGGCGCACCTGCGCGGCGGACTCCTCGCCGGTGACGTAGAGGGTGCGGTGGCCGCCCGCAGCGAGCCGGCCCAGGGCCATGCCCGTGAGCGTCGACTTGCCGATGCCCGGCGACCCGCCCAGGAGCACGAGCGACCCGGGGACGAGCCCGCCGCCGAGCACCCGGTCGAGCTCGCCGATCCGGGTGCGCAGCCGCACCGTCGCCTCCGCCCGGACCTCGCGCAGCGGCACGGGGCGCGCAGGGGTGCGCCGCGGCCGGCCTGCGCCGCCCGGCGCCGGCCCCGAGCGCTCCTCCACGAGGGTGTTCCACGCCCCGCAGCCCGGGCACTGGCCGTGCCAGCGCGCCGCGGCGTGGCCGCAGGCCGAGCAGACGTGAACGGTGGCGGGGCGGGGCATGGGCGCCGGGAGACTAGGCCGGCGCCCGGACGGCTTCGCCCCCCTACATCCCGACCTCGCCCGTGGCTGCGGCCCGGAGCACCTCGTGCAGGCAGTCGTCGCGCACCGGGAGGGCCACGTCGACGACGAGGACGCCCGCGTCGCGGTCGAGGACCTCGACGGTGCCGAGCCGCTCGAGCAGCGCGAGCATGGCCGCGTTGGAGGTGAACAGACTCGCGGTGAAGCTTGCGATGCCCTCCGCGGCGGCCCGGCGGGCCAGGCGGCAGAGCAGCGCCCAGCCCAGCCCGCGCCCCTGCCAGGCGTCGACGATCGCCACCGCCACCTCCGCTCCCTCGGCGCCGGGGGCGTGGCGCACGTAGCGGGCCACCCCGACCCCCCGCCCCGAGCCGGGCTCGAGCGCGCCGAGGGCCTCGTGCTCGTGGTGGTCGACCTCCGTGAGGGTGACGAGCTCGCGCGGGGTCAGCCGCTTCTTCGGGGCGAGGAAGCGGCGGTAGCGCGACTCGTCGGAGAAGCGCTCGAAGGCCTCGAGGAAGAGCGGCTTGTCCCGCGGGCCCACGGGCCGGACGAGCACCGCCGTGCCGTCCCTGAGGGTGACGGGCTCCGCGGCGTCCACGGCGGGCTACTCGTAGACGACGACGTCCGGCTCGGGCCGCAGGCGCAGGACCTCGCGCACGCTCATGAGGTCCGTGTCCTCGCGGTAGAAGAGCTTGAAGCCCTCCTGCATCCCGTCGCCCTCGCGGGTGAACGTCCGGTACTTCGAGATCTTGCCGCTCGGCGGCCCGAAGCCGTCGGCCATCTCCACGAGCGCGACGCCCGGCGGACGGCGGATGGCCTCCTCGTCGACCAGCATGTCCAGCGTGAAGCGGTGCACGACGAGGAGCTTCTCGGGCAGGTCGCGCTCGCGCACGATCCGGGCGAGCTCCGCGGCGACCTCGTTGACCGTCCGCGCGTCGGTGTCGCCGATGGTCTGGCCCGGCACCTCGTCCGCGTCCATGCTCCACTCCGGGTCCAGCGCGAGGCCGACGTCGGGCTCGCGCAGCCAGCGGCGCAGGTGGCGCACCTCGTCCATGAAGTCCGCCCGCCCGGGCTGGACGTCGAGCACGAGCAGGGCGCGCTCGCGCCGGGCCGCGCGCAGGTAGCGGGCGATCGTCGCGTCGCTCTGCCGCGTGCGGTACTTCCCGTCCTCGCCGGGCGCGGCGTTGGCGATCGTGGCCAGGAGCTGCAGCCCGGGCAGCACGCGCCGGCCGCGACCCTCGTAGGCCTGGGCCTGGCGCACCGCGCGGCGCGCCGCGCTGCGCGGCGAGCCGATCCCCAGGGCCCCGAGCTCCTCGGCCTGGGGCGCGCCGTACAGCGTCACGACGCGGAAGTCGGGCAGCAGGCGGCGCCCGCCGCGGGGCAGCTGGGCCCGCGCCTGGGGCGCGGGGGCGGCGTCGCCGCGCTTCGCCCCACCCGGGGCGGCACCCTCCCCGTCGCCACCGCAGGCCCCGAGCGCGGCGGCCGCGAGCAGCGCGGTCAGCGC
>JALYMR010000155.1 GCA_030773615.1 Actinomycetota bacterium | reverse complement strand
GCCCCGGCGAGGTCGTCGAGCGGGACCGCGAGCTCGGCCAGGGCGGCGGAGAGGAAGTCGTCCTCGCCGAGCACCTCGACCGGCGGCGGCGCGCAGGGGCGCGCGTGGCGGAGCACGAGCCGGGGCTCCACCGCGCCGCCCCACTCGTGCAGCTCGAGCGACACGGTGGCGTCGACGGGACGGTGGGCCTCGATCGCGGTGGTGCCGAACGCGACGGCGCGGGCGGTGCGACCGCCGGCGCGGAGCGCGAGGCGCAGGTGCTTGCCCTCCCCCATCGGCCGTGGGTCCTCGAGCCGGGCCGCGGGGACGAGCAGCCGGACCTCGGGGTTGCCGGCGCCGAACGGCGCAAGGCGCTCGAGCTCCTCCGCCAGCCCGGCCCCGAGCTCGTCGCCCGCCACCACGGCGTCGACGCGCTCGGTGGGGACGAGGTCGTCCGGCCGCAGGACGGCGGCCGCGTGGGCCTCGAAGGCGGCGCGGAACGCGTCGAGCTCGTCGCGGCGGACCTCGCAGCCCGCCGCGGCCCGGTGCCCGCCGTGGCGCTCGAGGTGCGCCGCCGCGGCGTCGAGCCCGGCCAGGAGATCGAAGGCGGGGATGGACCGGCCCGACCCCGTGCCCCGCTCGCCGTCGAGGGCGACGAGCACGCACGGGCGGTGGTGGCGCTCGGCGATCCGGGAGGCGACGATGCCGATCACGCCCCGGTGCCAGCCCTCGCCGGCGAGCACGTAGGCGCTGCGCTCCCCCGCCTCGCGGACCTGCGCCTCGGCCTCGAACAGGATGCGGGTCTCCACGTGGCGGCGGTCTGCGTTGGCCGCGTCGAGCTCCGTGGCCACCGCCTCGGCCCGCGCCGCGTCGTCCGTCATGAGCAGCTCGAGCGCGGCGTCGGCGCGATGCAGGCGGCCGGCGGCGTTCAGCCGCGGCGCGAGCCGGAAGCCGACGGCCCGGGCGTCGACGCGGGCGGGGTCGACCCGGGCGACCGCCATGAGGGCGCGCAGCCCGGGGCGGCGGGTCGTGGCCAGCGCGCGCAGCCCCTGGCGCACGAGCCGGCGGTTCTCCCCCACGAGCGGGACGCAGTCGGCCACGGTGGCCAGGGCGACGAGGTCGAGGTCCGCCTCGGCCTCGGCGGGGTCGCGCCCCGCGGCCGCGAGCAGCCCCGCGGCGACCTTGTGGGCCACCCCGGCGGCGCACAGGACGGGGCAGGGGTAGCCGCCGAGCGCCGGGTGCACGAGGGGGGCGTCGGGCAGGGCGCCGTCGGCCCGGGGGCTGTGGTGGTCGCAGACGACGACGTCGAGCCCGGCGGCGCGCGCGGCGGCGACCTCGGCGACCGCGGTCACCCCGCAGTCCACGGCGACGAGCAGCCTCGTCCCGCGCTCGGCCAGGCGCCGCACCGTCGTCTGCGACAGGCCGTAGCCGTCCTCGGCGCGGCTGGGCAGGTACCAGTCCACGCGCGCGCCCAGGCGGCGCAGGGCGCCGACGAGGATGGCCGTCGAGCACACCCCGTCCACGTCGTAGTCGCCGTGGACCGTGATGCGGTGACGGGCGCCCACGTGCCCGAGGATCACGGCGCAGGCCGCCGTCAGGCCCGCCATCGCCTCGGGCGGGTGCGCGTCCTCGGCGAGGAGCCAGGCGCGGGCGGCCGCGGGCTCGGCGAGGCCGCGGCGCACGAGGGTCTGCGCGAGCGGGGCGGAGACCCCGAGCTCGCGCTCCAGGGCGAGCGCGGCGGCGACGTCGAAGGGGTCGATGACGGCCCGCGGGGTCGGCGGCATGGCCCGCGGACCGTAGGCGGCGCCCCGGACGGAACGCCCGCCGCGGGAGGCCGCCGCGGGCCGGCCGACCCGTCAGCCCGTGAAGAGCTGGAGGGCCTTCGACACCGTGTTGACGATGCCGAACAGCAGCCCGGCGCCGACGACGACCCAGAGGACCTTCGCGCGGCCCGCCGCGCTGCTGCCGGTCACGGCCTGCTCGCCCGCCTCGGTCATGTGCTCCTCCCCCCCGCGGTGGCGACGCGGGGCGTCCCCGGGCGGACGGGCGCGCCCGCCGACGGTGCCGAGGCCTCGGCCTCCATGAAGCGCTGGCTCACGGGCCGGATGAGCAGGTTCGCGATGAACCCGACGACGAGCACCCCGGCCATGACGAGCAGGGACTCCGTGTACAGAGCGGGCCCCTCCTGCCCCGCTGCGGCCTGCGAGTCGGCGACGGCGTTGACGATGAGCGGGCCGGCCACGCCGGCCGCCGACCAGGCGGTCAGCAGGCGCCCGTGGATGGCGCCGACCTCGAGGGTCCCGAACAGGTCCTTGAGGTACGCGGGCACGGTGGCGAACCCGCCGCCGTAGAAGGAGAGGATGAGGCCGGTGAGGGCCGCGAAGAGGAAGGTCGAGGCGGTGCCGCTCGTCGACAGGAGGAAGTAGAGGACGGCGCCGACCCCGAGGTACCCCATGTAGATCGGCTTGCGCCCGACGACGTCGGAGGTCGACGACCAGACGACGCGCCCGGCCATGTTGCACAGGGACAGCAGCCCGACGTAGCCCGCGGCCGCGGCGGGCGTCACCTCGGCGAAGAAGTCCTGGATCATCGGCGAGGCCTGCTCGAGGATGCCGATGCCCGCCGTCACGTTGCAGAAGAGCACGGTCCAGAGGAGCCAGAACTGCGGCGTCTTGATCGCGGTGGTGGCGGTTACGTTGCCCGTCGTCTGCATCGAGCGGTGGGGCGCGGTGTCGGGCGACCAGCCCGCGGGACGCCAGCCCGGGGGCGGCACGCGGATGGTGAAGGCGCCGGCCATCATGGACACGAAGTAGATCGCCGCGAGGGTGAGGAAGGTGGGGACGATCGCGTCCTCGGGCCGATCGGCGTAGAAGCCGAGCAGCTCCGTGGACAAGGGCGAGGCGATGAGCGCGCCGCCGCCGAAGCCCATGATCGCCAGGCCGGTGGCCAGCCCGGGACGGTCGGGGAACCACTTGATGAGCGTGGAGACGGGCGAGATGTAGCCGATGCCCAGGCCGATGCCGCCCAGGACGCCGTAGCCCAGGTAGACGAGCCAGAGCTGCTCCGTGGCCACGCCGAGGGCGCCGACGAGGAAGCCCGAGGTCCAGAACAGCGCGGCGACGAACATCGCCTTGCGCGGGCCGTTGCGCTCCATCCAGCGCCCGCCGAAGGCGGCGGAGAGGCCGAGCATCACGATGGCGATGCTGAAGATGATCCCGATGGGGGTCAGCCGGGTGTCGAACCGCTCCACCAGCGGGTTCTTGAACACGCTGAACGCGTAGACCTGGCCGATGGAGAGGTGGACGGCGAGCGCCGCCGGGGGGATCCACCAGCGGTTGTAGTCCGATGGCGCGACCGACCGCTCGCGGTCGAGGAAGGACGGGCTCATTCTCCTGCTCCCCGTACCCGGCGCTTCGGCCGTCATGCGACGCCTCGCCGATGGGCGCGCCGGCGCGCTTTCGGGCTGCCGACGGGCTAGGCGGACGCCGGCCCGCGCTCGCCGCGCGAGCCGGCCACCCAGCTCGCGCCGAGGCCGATGAGCGCGCCGGGCAGGCCCTGGAGGGCGATCACGATCGTCATCTCGTCGTTGCCCGGGACGGTGAAACCGTTGACGAGCAGGCCGAACGCCACGGCCCCCACGAGCGCGGCGACGAAGGCCCCGACGATCCCGCCCACGAAGCGGTCGTCGACGAAGATCGTGAAGTGCCAGAGGGCGAGGCCCATCATGACCCAGGCGAGCAGGCCCATCAGCGCGGCCTCCCGTGCCGGCGTGCGCGGCGCTTGGCGCCCGAGGCCCCGCGGGGCGCGCCCTGGCGCTTGCCGTCGCCGGGCATGACGACGTCCTCCGGCCGGGCGTCCGCGCCGTCGTCGGCGACGGGCTCGGGGGCGGGGTCCGGCTCGGGAGCGGGGGGCGGGCTGCCCAGCCGCGCCCCGAGCGCCACCGCACCGCGGCGCGGGGCGGTCCCCTCCTCCGGGGACCGCCGGTTCCGGCCCGCGACCCGGTCGCCTCCGTCGCCTTCCCGGGTGGCGTCCGCCCCTTCGGGCCGCAGGTCGCGGACCATGTCGTCGAACTCCTCGGGTGAGACCTGGTCGGGCCCGTCGGGGCTCGTCAGCCGGCGGCGGGACGGGCGGCGCTCGTCGCCCGGCGCCACGTCGACCGGGCCGCCGCCCACACTCGTCGCGTAGGCCGGCACCCTGCCGAGCTCCGCCTCGACCGCCGCGCGCCGCCGGCGCCACATGCCCTCGCGCTCCTTCCAATGGGTGAGCACCGGGGAGGCGATGAACACGGACGAGTAGGTGCCCGAGGCGGTGCCCACGATGAGCGCGAAGGCGAAGTCGACGAGCGTCTCGCCGCCGAAGAGCAGCAGCGCGAGCACGGGGAGCACGGTGCAGAACGACGTCGCCAGGGACCGGGTGAGCACCTCGGACATGGAGCGGTTGACGATCTGCGAGAAGGCCGCGCGCGGCATGCGCGGGACGTTCTCGCGCACGCGGTCGAACACGATGATCGTGTCGTAGAGCGAGAAGCCCAGGATGGTGAGCAGCGCCGCCACGGTCGCGGTCGTCACCTCCCTGCCCGTCAGGGAGTACACGCCGGCCGTGATGAGCAGGTCGTGCATGAGCGCGATGAGCACCGGCACGGCGTACTTCCACTCGAAGCGCAGCGCGATGTAGACCGAGATGACGACGAGCGAGGCGATGATGGCGATGAGCGCCGTGTTGGCCACGCTCTCGCCGAAGGTCGGGCCGATGGACTGGCTCGAGAAGGTGTCGCCGACCCCGAAGCGGTCGTCGAGCGCCTCGCGCACCTGCGGGACCTGCCGCGGACCGAGCTCCTCCGTGGAGATCTGGAAGACGTTCGCCCCCAGCTCGGGCTCCTGCACGCGCTGGATCTCCGCGTCGGCCAGGCCCTGGTCGGCGAGCACGCCGCGGACCTGGTCCTCCGTCGCCGGGCGCTCCACCGCGGTGCGGATCCGCGTCCCCGACTCGAAGTCGATCCCGAAGGTCAGCCCCTTGCCGCCGATGGCCAGGGCGCCCACGAGCAGGATCAGGCCCGACGCGGAGAAGAACCAGCGCGAGGCGCCCATGAAGTCGAACGACCACCGCCGTCCGCCCTCCCCCGCCCCCAGCGCGGAGGGCCGGGCGAGCAGGCGCGAGCGCCCCATCGTGCCCAGGATCGCCTGGGTGAACAGGACCGCCGTGAAGAAGGAGACGAGCGTGCCGATGCCCAGCGTGAAGGCGAAGCCGCGCACGCCGGCGGTGGCCAGCATGAACAGGATGAACGCGACCATGAAGGTCACGACGTTCGCGTCGACGATCGCCGAGAGGCCCCGCCGGTAGCCCGTGGCGATGCCCGCGAGCACGGAGCGCCCCGCCCGGATCTCCTCCTTGACGCGCTCGAAGATCACGATGTTCGCGTCGGCGGCGACGCCGATCGTGAGGATGAGGCCGGCGATGCCCGGCAGCGTGAGCGTGATGGGGATGAGCTCGATCAGCGCGTAGAGGAACAGCGCGTAGACGCCGAGCGCCCCGACGGCGATGGCCCCGAGCAGCCGGTAGAAGACGAGGAGGAACAGGGCGACGATGCCGAAGCCCACCAGGCCGGCGAGCAGGCCCTGGTCGAGCGCCTGGCGCCCCAGGGTCGCGGAGACCTGCGACTGGGCGATGGGCTCGAGGCGGACGGGCAGCGCGCCGGTCTGCAGGAGGTTCGCGAGCTCCTGGGCGCTCTCCATCGTGAAGCCGCCCGAGATCTCCGAGCCCGTGCTCCCGCTGATGCCGTCCGGGTTCTGGTTCGGGTCGATGTAGGGGACCGAGATCAGCTCGTTGTCGAGCACGATCGCGAAGTGCTGGGGGCCGTTGATGTTGCCCAGGCCGCGCTCGGCGATCCCCCGGGTGACCTCCTCCCAGCGGCGCCGTCCCTCCTCGGTGAACTGGAAGGTGACGTTGGGCTGGTTCGTCTGCTGGTCGAACTGCTGCTCGGGGTTGCGGATGTCCGTGCCGCGCAGCGCGACGTCGTCCTCGAGCACGTAGAAGGCGTCGGCCTGCGTCCGCACTCCGGGCGGGGTCTCGGCGCGCACGATCACGGTCCCGGGCTGGACGGTGACGATGCGCTGGCCCGGTCGCGGACGGGCGTCCTCGTCCTCGAAGAGGTCCTCGCGGCGCTCCTCGGGCCCGGCGAGCACCCGCTTGCGCTCCGTGTCGACGAGGTAGAAGACGGGACCGTTCGTGCTGTTGTCGCCGTCGTTCACGGCCGGTCGCCTCGCGGCGAGCTGGACGGCCTCGAAGTGCGAGAGCCCCGCCTCGGGCGAGCCGGCCTGCTGGCCCCCCGTGACCTCGGGGTCGTCGGGGTCCGGGCGCCCGCCCGGCCCGATGACCGTGGCCTCCCAGTCGTAGAAGGTCAGCTGGGCGACCTGGCCGACCTGCTCCTGGGCGCGGCGCGCGTTCTCCACGTTGGGCAGCGAGACGACGACCTGGGGGTTCTCGGCCGACCCCGAGCGCTGGATCTCGGGCTCGGCGACGCCCAGGCGGTCGACCCGCTCGCGCATGACGTCGATCGCCCGGTTGACCGACTCCTCGGTGACCACGGGCTGCTGCGGGGTCGGGCGCACCTCGTAGACGAGCTCCACGCCGCCCTTGAGGTCGAGACCGAGGCGCGTGGGCTTCGTGGCCACGACGACCGCGGAGGCCACGAGGAGCCCGGCGACGAGCAGGAGGATGAAGAGGTTGCGGCTGCGGGCGGTCATGGGCGTGCGCTACCTCGCCGGGGTGAGGACGAGGAGCAGGCCCCCGTCGTCGTCGTAGGCCGGGAACAGGTCGGCCCTCGCGGCGGCCGGGAAGTCGCCCTCGGCGTGCACCCGCACGGGCTTGTCGAGGGCGCGCACGCCCCACTCGAGCACGGTGCGGACGTGGTCGCCGTCGCCCTCGAACTCGAGGCCGAGGACGTCGTGCACGGGGCGGCCGATGACCCGCTCGTCGTCCAGGCCCGTGAGCTCGAACGAGCCGCGGCCGCACCCGATGACCCGCCCCTGGCGGTCGCAGACGAAGAAGGCGGCGTCAGGCGCCGGGTAGTAGTCGTCGAGCAGCTCGAAGAGGAAGGCGAAGCCGCACTTCGGACACCCGCGCGCCTCGCGGCGAAAGCCGGCGTTGCGCTCGGTGGCCGCGGTGCGCGTGCCGCAGTTGGGGCAGATGAAGAGATGGGCCATCGGACGTTCGTCGAGGGTAGCCCCAGGCGCGTGAGCGACAGCGGGAGGGGCCTCTAGAGCAGAGTGTCGGCACGGGGCGCCGGCGGGTTGAGCCCCAGGTGCGCGAAGGCCCGCGACGTGGCGGTTCGCCCCCGGGGCGTGCGCTGCAGGAACCCGCGCTGGAGCAGGTAGGGCTCGTAGACGTCCTCGATCGTGTCGGCCTCCTCCCCCACCGCGGCGGCGAGGGTGGACAGGCCGACGGGGCCGCCGGCGAACGTCGCGCACACCGCCCGCAGGATCTCGCGGTCGAGGCGGTCGAGCCCCTCCTCGTCGACCTCGAGCAGTCCGAGCGCGGCGTCCGCCGCCGCCGCGGTGACCACGCCGTGGCCGCGGACCTCGGCGAAGTCGCGCACGCGCCGCAGGAGGCGGTTGGCCACTCGCGGCGTGCCCCGGCTGCGGGCGGCGATCGCCCGCGCCCCCGCGGGCTCGACCTCCACCCCGAGGATCCGCGCCGAGCGCAGCACGATCGTCGCGAGCTCGTGCGCGTCGTAGGGGTCGAGCCGGAACTGGAGGCCGAAGCGATCGCGCAGCGGCGTGGAGAGCAGCCCCGTGCGCGTCGTCGCCCCGACGAGGGTGAAGGGTGGCAGGTCGAGGGTGACCACGCGCGCCCCCGCCCCCTGGCCCACGGTGATGGGCAGCCGGCCGTCCTCCATCGCCGGGTAGAAGGTCTCCTCGAGCGCGCGGCTGAGCCGGTGCAGCTCGTCGACGAAGAACACGCTGCGGGGCTCGAGCGCGGTGAGGAAGGCGGCGATGTCGCCCTTGCGCTCGAGGGCGGGCCCGGCGGTCTGCACGAAGCCCACCCCGAGCTCGGCGGCGACGATCTGGGCCAGGGAGGTCTTGCCGAGCCCGGGCGGCCCGGCGAGGAGCACGTGGTCGAGCGCCTCCCCGCGCGCGGCGGCGGCCTCGAGCGCGACCGCGAGCTGGTCGCGGACGCTGGTCTGGCCGACGAACTCGTCGAGGCGCCGGGGCCGCAGCGACCCCTCGAGCTCGTCGTCGTCGAGGACGCCGGGGGTCTGGATGCGCTCCGCCGCGCTCACCCGGCGCGCGCCCCCCGCAGCGCATGGGCGATGAGCGCCTCGGGCGCGTCGCCGACCGCGTCGCCGAGCAGCCGCTCGGCCTCCACGGGGGTGAACCCGAGCTCGACGAGCCCGTCGCGGGCGAGGGCGCGGGGGTCCTCCGGGGACCGCGCGGGGCTGCCGGCGGCGAGATCTGCCCCGGCGCCGCCCACCCGCTCGCGCAGCTCGCCCACCAGGCGCTGGGCGGTGCGCTTGCCGACCCCGGGCGCGAGCTGCAGCCGGGCGACGTCGCCCCGGGCCAGAGCGGCCAGGAGCTCGCGGGGCGGCCCCCCCGAGAGGACGGCGAGGGCCACCTTCGGGCCGACGCCCTGCACGCCGATGAGCAGCGCGAAGAGCGCCTGCTCCTCCTCCGTGGCGAACCCGAAGAGCTCGAGCGCGTCCTCGCGCACCACGAGGTGCGCGTGGAGGGTCACCTCGCGCCCGACCGCGGGCACGCTGCGCAGGGTCTCGGCGGAGACGGCGAGGCGGTAGCCCACGCCGCCGGCGACGACGACCACGCCCTCCGGACGGCGCACGGCGACCTCGCCGCGCACGAGGGCGATCATCGCGTCCCGCCGGCGAGCGCCGCGACGAGCGGCGCCCGGTTGACGTGGCAGAGCGCGACGGCGAGCGCGTCGGACGCGTGGTCGGAGCCGGGCACGGCCTCGAGCGCGAGCAGCGCGGCGACCATGCGGGCGACCTGGTCCTTCGGCGCGCGCCCCGTGCCGCACACGGCGCCCTTGACCTGCTGGGGGGTGTACGCGTGGCAGGGGATGCCGCGCTGCGCGGCGGCGAGCAGCACGACCCCCCGGGCCTGGCCGACGGCGAACGCGCTGCGCGCGTTCGCGCCGAAGAAGAGGTCCTCGAGGGCCACGGCGTCCGGCGCGTGGCGGTCGAGCAGGAGGCCGACCTCCGCGTGCACCTCGGCCAGGCGGCGCTCGAGGGGCACGCCGGGGCGGGTGCGCACCTCGCCGCCGTCGAGCGCGACCATCCGCCCCGCGCGGCGCTGCACGACGCCGAAGCCCGTGTGCGCGGTGCCCGGGTCGATGCCGAGGACGATCACCATGGCCGGATTCTCCGCGCGGCGCCGGACGCCTCCCCGCGC
>JALYMR010000154.1 GCA_030773615.1 Actinomycetota bacterium | reverse complement strand
GGTCAGCGCCGGCCAGGGCACCGGCGCCCGCCAGGAGCCCGGCGGCGGTCGCCCCGGGGCCCCCCAGCCGCTCCTCGATGAGGCGCTCGAACGCGGCGCCCGCCACCACCGCCGGGGCGAGCGCGAGGACGTGCAGGGCGAGGCGCCGCGCGTCGAGCGCGCGCAGGGCGCGCAGGGCGTCCCGGCGCAGGAGCCAGAGCAGGGCGGGCGCCGTCCCAGCGTGCAGGGCGACCTCGAGCGCCTTGCGCTCGCGCCCGGTCAGCGCCGCCTCGTCCCAGCCCGCCAGGCGGGGGAGGAGGGCGACGTGCGCCGAGGAGGAGACGGGGAGGAGCTCGGCCGCGCCGTGCAGGGCGCCGAGGGCGAGCGCGTGCCCGACGCTCAGGCGGGGGTCAGGCGGCGGCGCTTGAGCAGCAGCCACGCGACCCCGAGCACGATGCACGCGGCGACGGCGTAGTCGACGTAGTGCAGCGAGTCCTTCCACGCCTCCCAGTTGGCCCCGACCTGCTGGCCGATGAAGGTGAGCATGAGGACCCACGGCACGCAGCCGAGGAAGGTGAGCACCGAGAAGCGCCAGAAGGGCATCTTGGCCACCCCGGCGGGCAGCGAGATGAAGGTGCGCACGATCGGCAGCATCCGGGTGAAGAACACGGTGGCGTCGCCGTGACGCTCGAACCAGCGGTCGGCCATGGCCAGGTGGCTCGGCTTGACGTGGAGCTTCCTGCCGTGCTTCTCCAGGAGGTCGACGCGCCCGTACCACCCCACGGCGTAGGCGACCCACGACCCGACGAGGTTGGCCACGGAGCCGGCCATGACGGCCGCGAACAGCGAGTACTCGCCGTTCGAGACGTTGAAGCCCGCGAAGAGCATCGTCGCCTCGCTGGGCACGGGGATGCACGCACTCTCGAGGAGCATGAGCACGAAGATCCCCGGCAGCCCGAGCGCCTCGACGACGTCCACGGCGACGTTGACGATCGGGTCCGTGAGGGACGCGAGGACGGGCACGAGCACGCGGCGAGGGTAGCGCGAAAGGCGGTCCACGAACTGGAGCGTCGGCGCATGGACGACCGCCTCGCCGCCGATGGGCGGGCCATGCACGGACGCACCCCCTTCCTCACCGCCCTCGCCGCCGCCGGGCTCCGCCCTCGCCGCCGACCGCGACCACGACCGCCTCCCTGATCGCTGGGAGAAGAAGCACGGCCTGTCCGTGAAGCACCGCAGTGCCGCGGCCGACCTCGACCGCGACGGGCTGACGAACCTCGGCGAGTTCCTCTCCCGGACCTCGCCCAAGCGCTCCGACACCGACCGCGACCGGGTCGAGGACGCCGACGAGGACCGCGACCGCGACCGCGTGGACAACGCGAACGAGGTCCTCGAGCGCACCCATCCGGCCAAGCGCGACACGGACGGCGACCGCCGGGCCGACGGCGCCGAGGACGCCGACCGCGACCGCCTCGACAACGCGGCGGAGGACGCCACGGGCTCGAAGCCGGTGGACGCGGACACGGACGACGACGGCAGGCGCGACGGCGAGGAGGGCGCGGGCAAGGTCCTCTCCTTCGACGGCACGACCCTCATCATCGACCTGGCCAACGGCGCGACGCTCAGCGGGCGCGTCGACGCGGACACGGAGATCGAGTGCGAGACCGAGGACGAGCACGAGTCGGAGGACGAGTCCGACGACGAGTCGGCCGTTCGCGCCGCCGCGAAGGGCCCCGGGCGCGACGACGAGGACGACGAGGACGAGCGCGAGGACGACAGCGCCGAGCGCGACGAGGACGAGGAGGAGAGCTCGTCGAACGACGACGAGGAGGCCGAGGAGTCCGAGGAGGAGGGCGACGAGGACGACGTCTGCACCCCGGACGACCTCAAGCGCGGCGTCGTCGTGCACGAGGCCGAGGTCGAGGGCGGCGCCTTCGAGGAGGTCGAGCTCGTCAAGTAGTGGGGGGACGTCCCAGGCCGTCGCTCACGCGGCGGGCCCGGGGCCGAAGCCCCACTTCTCGCGCCAGGCGAGGTCGGCGCGGACGAACGCCTCCACGTCGCCGTAGCCGCCCTTCGTGTGGTGCATGACGGTGAGGTCGTCGACGACGACGCGCCGCCGGGCGGCGAGGGCCTGGAAGCACAGGTCGACGTCGTAGCCGTGGAAGCCGGTGAAGGTCGCCTCGTCGAAGCGCAGGGAGCGGACCGCCCACGGCGAGAGCGCGAGGAGGAGGCCGTCGACGGCCTCGACGTCGTGCGCACCCCCGCCGAAGTCGATGAGCCCTCGCGACTCGGCCACCCGGCCGAACCCCTGCCCCTCCCACCAGCGCAGCGTCGTGACCCCGCGGGCCCCGATCGCTCCCAGCACCGCCACGCCGGGCTCGGCCAGTCGCGCTCGTACCCTCGCGCAGAAGCTCGCGTCGAGGAGCTCGACGTCCTCGTGCAGGAGGACGAGCGCCTCGAGGTCCTCCCGGGGGGCAAGCGCGTCGAGCACCTCGTTGTAGGCGGCGAAGATCGAGCGGTCCGTGGTCACCTCGGCGACGACGCTGTCGGGCTCGGCGGCCAGGCGCAGGCCGGGGACTGCGCAGCGACGGAACTTGTCCTCCGACCCGATGCACGAGGCGAACGCGATCACGGCCACCTCGTCGGCCGCGAGGCGCATCGCTTGAGCCCCGGCTCGGGCTCTCAAGGTGGAGGACCGGTCGACCGAAGATGCGAGCGTGGACACAGCCCAGACTTCGCCGCCCGCCGCCGCCGGGGTGCGCACCGAGCTGCGCGGTGAGCTCGGGCGCTACTACGACGGCGACCGTCCCGATCTGGCCGCGCTCGTCCCCCGGGACGCCAGGACCGTCCTCGACGTGGGGTGCGGGACGGGCTCACTGGGCGCCGCGCTCAAGCGCTTCCTCGGCGCCGAGGTGGCCGGGATCGAGCTGTTCCCCGAGGCTGCCGCGCAAGCCGAGCGCCGTCTCGACCACTTCATCCAGGCCGACCTCGACCGGCTCGAGGCGCTGCCCTTCCCGGCCGGCCACTTCGACGTGGCGATCTTCGGCGACGTCCTCGAGCACCTGCGCGACCCCGAGCGGCTCCTGCGCGTCGTCCGTCGCTACCTCTCCCCCGAGGGACGCATCATCTGCTCCGTGCCCAACATCAAGCACTGGAGCGTCCTGCTGCCCCTGCTCGTCAACGACGCGTTCGCCTACACCGACGCGGGGCTGCTGGACCGCACCCACGTGCACTTCTTCACCCTCGAGGAGCTCGGCTCGATGCTCACGCGGGCCGGGTTCGAGCCCAAGCACCTCGATGCGCATCGAATCCCGATGCCCGACGCCGCGCTCGTGCTCGCCGATGCCGCCGAGGCTCTCGGCGCGGAGCGCGCCGAAACGCTGGGACGGCTCGAGGCCTACCAGTACCTGGTGGTTGCCATGCCGGTCCCGCAGTCCGACTGACCGCCGCCTAGACTCCCGCGGATGCGCCGGCGGCTCCGGACCGCGGCCTTCCCCCTCCACCGCCATTCCCTCCTGCAGCTCGCGGTCGACGGGGTGCTGGTCGCCCTCGCGTACCTGCTCGCCTACGAGCTGCGCTTCGGCGACGCGCCGCAGGGCATCCCCGAGCGCTACGCCGACCTGCTCGCGGCCACGATCGGCCCGCTCGTGGCCGGGACCCTCCTCGTGTTCCTCGCCTTCCGCCTCTACGCGCGGCGCTGGCGCTACCTCGGGCACCGCGACTTCCTCGCCGTGGTCGAGGCCGTGTTCGTGGCCACCCTGCTCCTCGCGGGCTACATCGCGCTCGTCAAGCCCGTCTCGCTCACCTCGCCCCAGGGCGAGGTCGCGGTCACGGCGCCCACGAGCGTCTTCGCGCTCTTCTTCCTGCTCACGCTGGCCTTCGTGGGCGGCGCGCGCTTCGTCGCCGGGGCGGTCTACGCGCGGCCCCCGCGCACCCTGAGCGCGAAGGACGCGCGCGGCGTCCTCATCGTGGGGGCGGGCAGCGGCGGGCACGCCGTGCTGCGCGAGATCCTGCGCAACCCCGAGCTCGGGCTGCGACCGGTGGGCTTCGTGGACGACGACCCCACGAAGCGCCGGCTGCGCATCGACGGCGTGCCCGTGCTCGGGACGACGGAGGAGCTGCCCCGCGTGCTCGACGAGGCGCTGCCCGACGAGGTGCTCGTCGCCATCCCCTCCGCGCCGGGGACGCTGCGCGCGCGGGTCGTGCGCGCCTGCCGCGACCGGGGCATCCCCGTCCGCACCCTGCCCACGGTGTTCGAGATCCTGCGCGGCGAGGGCCGCTACGTGCGCCAGGCGCGCGAGGTCCGCGTGGAGGACGTGCTCGGGCGCGAGCCCGTGCACGTGGAGCTCGACCGCCTGGGGCGCTACCTCGTGGGCGAGGTCGTGCTCGTCACGGGCGCCGGCGGCTCGATCGGGGCCGAGCTGTGCCGCCAGATCGCGCGCGCCGGGCCCCGGCGGCTCGTGTGCCTCGACCATGCGGAGGACAACCTCTTCGCGATCGAGCGCGAGCTGCTCGACGACCGGCATGTGCCGGCCACCGCGCTCGCCGCGGTCCTCGCGGACTGCAAGGAGGAGGAGCGGATGCGGGAGGTTATGGCCACCCACCGCCCGACGGTCGTCTTCCACGCCGCCGCGTACAAGCACGTCGCCCTCACGGAGGCCAACCCGGTCGAGGCGGTGCGCAACAACGCGATCGCCACCCGGGTCATGACCCGGGTGTCGGGGGAGAGCGACGTGCGCGTCTTCGTCCTCGTCTCCACGGACAAGGCGGTGACGCCCGCGACGGTCATGGGCGCCTCCAAGGCGCTCGCCGAGTGGGCGGTGGACGCCGAGCAGGCTCGCTTCCCCGACACGCGCTACATGAGC
Source organism: Actinomycetota bacterium (assembly GCA_030773615.1). Taxonomy (GTDB): domain Bacteria; phylum Actinomycetota; class Thermoleophilia; order Solirubrobacterales; family Solirubrobacteraceae; genus JALYMR01. The sequence continues at coordinate 743 of JALYMR010000154.1, read as the reverse complement.
GTCCGCTTCGGCAACGTGCTCGGCTCGTCGGGCTCCGTCGTGCCCATCTTCCGCCGTCAGATCGCCCGGGGCGGGCCGCTGACGGTCACCGACGAGCGCATGACGCGCTACTTCATGACGATCCCCGAGGCGGTGCAGCTCATCATCCGCGCCGGGACGCTCGGGGAGGGCGGCGAGGTCTTCGTGCTCGACATGGGCGAGCCCGTGCGGATCATGGACCTCGCGCGCGCGATGATCGAGCTCTCCGGCCTCGAGCCGGGGCGCGACGTGGCCATCGAGGTCATCGGGCGCCAGCCCGGCGAGAAGCTCCACGAGGAGCTGTTCAACCCCTACGAGCGGCCCCAGCCCACGCCCGCCGAGCGCATCCTGCGCGCCGAGCGCGAGCAGCTGGACCCCGGCTTCGTGGACGCGACCTTCGACGAGATCGGCCTCCTCGTGCTCGAGGGCGACGCGGCCGCGCTCGCGGCGAAGGTCGGCGAGCTCTCCGCCTGGCGCGCGCCGGGGACGGTCGGCGAGCGGACCTAGACTGGGCGCGATGCCGCTGGGGGAGCTCATCGAGCAGTACGGGGGCTACGCGGGCTTCGCCTCCGTGCTCGGCCTCGCCGTCCTCTCCCTGCTCTACTTCGCCCAGGCGCGGGAGGTCAGGCGGCTGCGCGACTGGGCGGGGCGCGCGGCCGAGCTCGAGGAGCGCGTGCGCGCCCAGGCCGAGCAGAAGCGGGTCGTGCCGGTGCCCGGTCCCGCCC
>JALYMR010000153.1 GCA_030773615.1 Actinomycetota bacterium | reverse complement strand
GTGATCGTGATGCCGCGCTCCTGCTCCTGCTCCATCCAGTCCATCGTCGCGGCGCCCTCGTGCACCTCGCCGATCTTGTAGGTGCGCCCCGTGTAGTAGAGGATGCGCTCCGTCGTCGTCGTCTTGCCGGCGTCGATGTGCGCCATGATCCCGATGTTCCGGGTCTTCTCGAGCGTGAACTTGCGTGGCATGGAGGCGTCAGTTCTCTGGTCGAGGGCAAAGGAAAGGGGCCCGATGGGCCCCCGCGCGACGACCAACTCGAGGCTGGGGCGCTGCGCTATCTGGCCGGGGTCACCATCCGTGAGTGCTCGCGGGCATGCGAGTGGGCGCCCTGCCCGCGGCGAACGAGGATAGCAGCGCCCCCCAGCCGCCCGCCGAGGTCGAAGGCAGTTCGCGCCAGGGCGCGACGAGCATCGGACCTACGGGGATCGCGGGTCAGCAGCGCGAGGCATCGTCGTCCCTCCGCGCACGCCGGTGGGGGGCAGTGGATTCGCCCGGACCCCTCCCGGCGGGTACCCGGAGGGGCGGCGAGTGCCGCGCTGCTACCAGCGGTAGTGGGCGAAGGCCTTGTTCGCCTGCGCCATGCGGTAGATGTCGTCCTTGCGCTTGTATGCGCCGCCCTGCTGCGACATCGCGTCCATGAGCTCGTTGGCCAGGCGCTGGGCCATCGTGCGCTCGCGCCGCTGGCGGGCGAACTCGACGAGCCAGCGCACGGCGAGGGTGCGGGCGCGGCGGGCGGGGACCTCGACGGGCACCTGGTAGGTGGCGCCGCCGACGCGGCGGGAGCGGACCTCGAGCACGGGGGTGAGCGCCTTGATGGAGCCCTCGACCTGCTCGACAGGGTCGCGCCCCGTGCGCTCGGCGATGATGGCCATCGCGTCGTAGACGATGCCCTCGGCGGTCGACTTCTTGCCGTCCCGCATGACCCTGTTGACGACCTGCTGGACGAGCCGCGAGCGGTGGACGGGGTCCGGCTCGACGGGGCGGATCTGGGCGGCGGCGCGGCGGGGCACTAGTGGTTCCTCCGTTCGGTCCGCGCGTGCTCGAGCGCCCGACCGGGTTCGCGGGGATCGGACCGAGGGGCCACGACTAGCGCTTCTTGACGCCGTACTGCGAGCGGGCCTTCTTGCGGCCGTTCACGCCGGCGGCGTCGAGCGTGCCGCGCACGATCCGGTACCGGACGCCCGGGAGGTCCTTGACCCGGCCTCCGCGCACGAGCACGACGGAGTGCTCCTGGAGGTTGTGGCCCTCGCCCGGGATGTACGCGGTGACCTCCGCCGAGCCGCTGATGCGCACGCGCGCGACCTTGCGCAGCGCGGAGTTCGGCTTCTTCGGGGTGGTCGTGTAGACGCGGGTGCACACGCCGCGACGCTGCGGCGCCGCGGTCTTCTTCTTGCGGCCCTGGCCGGACTTGAGGCCCGGGGTGGCAAGCTTCTTCGTCTTGGGGGTGCGCCCGCTGCGCACGAGCTGGCTGGTCGTCGGCATGCCCGGCCGATGGTAGCGGGTCTACCGTCCGGGCCATGGACGCCCGCGCCCTGCCGCCGAGCTTCTTCGACCGCCTCGACCCCTCCCCGGACCCGAGCTTCTACGCGGCGCCGCGCCTCGTGACCCACATCGACGCGGGCGCGATCAGGGCGGTCGGCGCGCTCTACGAGGAGCTCGGGCTGCGCGGGGAGCTGCTCGACCTCATGTCCTCCTGGGTCTCGCACTTCCGCGCGGCCCCGCAGCGGCTCGTGGTCCTCGGGCTCAACCCGACGGAGCTTGCGGCGAACCGGCAGGCGGCGCAGCGGGTCGTGCAGGACCTGAACGCCGACCCGGCGCTGCCCTTCGCCGCCGCGAGCTTCGACGGCGCGACGTGCTGCGTGTCCGTGGACTACCTCGTGCGGCCGCTCGAGGTCTTCGCGGAGGTCGCCCGCGTTCTGCGGCCCGGTGCCCCGTTCGTGGTGACGTTCTCGAACCGCTGCTTCCCGGGCAAGGCGGTCCGGGGCTGGCTCGAGGCGGACGACCGCGGGCGGGTGGAGATCGTCCGAGCGTTCTTCGCCGCAACGCCCGGCTTCGGGCCCGCGAGCGCGCAGCGGCGCCCGGAGGCCGCCGGCGACCCGCTGTATGGGGTGTGGGCGGCGCGGACGGGGGTAGAGGGGCCGCCGTGGCCGGGCTCCTCTCCGGGCTGACGCTCCCGCTCCGCGCGCTCGAGGACCTCCGCGCGATCCGCGAGGCGATCGCCGCGCTCCCGGTGCTCGCCCAGGAGGTCTCGGCCCTGCGCGCGCGGCTCGACGCGGTCGCGGGGGACGTCGCGGCGGTCCGGGCCGAGCTCTCCCCCCTCCCCGAAGGCCTCGAGCAGCTCAACAACCCGCTGGCTGAGCTGCGCGCGGACGTCGCCGCGCTGCGCGGCGACGTGGCGCAGACGCGGCGCAGCGTCGAGCCGATGGACGACGACCTGAGCAAGGTCGAGGGCGCGGTGCGCAGCATCGTCCCGAAGATCGAGGAGCTGCGCGAGCACATGGACCGCATGCGCGACGACCTCTCGCGCCTGCCCTTCGTCGGCCGGTCCTAGCCTCCCTCCCCTGCCGGCTACCGGGCCGACGCGGTCGCGAGCGCCTCGTCGGGCGGCGTGTACGCGAGGCCCTGGTCGCGCGCCACCGGCGTGGAGGTCAGCCGCCCGGCGCACACGCTGAGGCCCTGGAGGAAGCCGGGGTCGGCGGCGAGCGCCCCGGGCACGCCGTGCTCGGCGAGCCTGATGATGTAGGGCATGGTCGCGTTCGTGAGCGCGTAGGTGCTCGTGATCGGCACCGCGCCGGGCATGTTGGCGACGCAGTAGTGGGTGATGCCGTCGACCTCGTAGGTCGGGTCGGCGTGCGTCGTGGGCCGGGAGGTCTCAAAGCAGCCCCCCTGGTCGATGGCCACGTCGACGAGCACGGCCTGGGGCTTCATGAGCCCGAGCTGCTCGCGGGTGACGACGTGGGGGGCGCGGGCGCCGCGCACGAGCACGGCGCCGATGACGAGGTCCGCCTCGGCCAGGCGCAGCTCGATCTCCACCCGCGAGGCGTAGAGCGTCGAGGCGCGGCCGCCGAAGGCGACGTCGAGCTCGCGCAGGCGGTCGATGCTCGTGTCGAACACGTAGACCTCGGCCTCCATGCCGATGGCGATGAAGGCTGCGTTGATGCCCACGATGCCGCCGCCGATGATGAGGACCTTGGCCCGGGCGACGCCGGGCACGCCGCCGAGGAGGACCCCGCGACCGCCCAGCGGCTTCTCGAGCATGAACGCCCCGGCCTGGGTGGCGACCTTGCCGGCGACCTCGCTCATGGGCGCGAGCAGGGTGAGCCGCCCGAGCCGGTCCTCGACGGTCTCGTAGGCGATGCAGGTGGCGCCCGTCTCCATGAGCGAGCGCGTCAGCTCGGGGGCGGGCGCGAGGTGCAGGTAGGTGAACAGGGTGTGGCGGGGCTCGAGGCGGGCGACCTCCTCGGGCTGGGGCTCCTTGACCTTCACGACGAGGTCCGCCTCGGCGAAGACCGTCGCCGCGTCGTCGACGAGCTGCGCCCCCTGCGCCGCGTAGCGCTCGTCGGGCAGCGCCGAGCCCTCCCCCGCGCCGGCCTGCACGAGCACCTCGTGGCCGTGCTCGACGAGCTCGCGCACCCCCGAGGGCGTGAGCGCGACGCGGTACTCGTCGGCCTTGATCTCCGTCGGTACGCCGATCCTCACGCTTCCCCTCCTAAATCATTGATTCCGCGGTCGTCGCGGACGGCTGGGCGGGCACCTGGGATGCCGGGCGCCGCTCGGGCAAGGAGCACACCGCCCATGGCACCGGCCCCTTCGACGTGTTGACGACCCGGCGCCGCGGGGGCCGTGCAGACGTTCGTGAGGGCCGTGGGCTCGGTCATCTAGGTCAGGCCCAGCTTGCGCGAGGCCTCCTCGAGCACCGGGCGCAGTGCGTCGTGGATCTCCCCGAACTGCTCGGCGGTGGTGATGAGCGGCGGGGCGAGCTGGATCACGGGGTCGCCGCGGTCGTCCGCTCGGCAGATGAGCCCGCGGCGGTAGAGCTCGCCGGAGAGGAAGCCGCGCAGGAGCCAGTGGGACTCCTCGTCGCTGAACGTCTCCTTCGTCTCGCGGTCCTTCACGAGCTCGACGGCCTGGAAGAAGCCCATGCCGCGCACGTCCCCGACGATGGGGATGTCGCGCAGGGACTCGAGCATCGCCCGGAAGCCGCCCTCGTTGGCCTTCACGTGGTCGAGCAGTCCCTCCTGCTCGAAGACGTCGAGGTTCGCGTGCCCGACCGCGCAGGACACCGGGTGCCCGCCGAAGGTGTAGCCGTGCAGGAAGGCGGCGCCGGCGTCGATGAACGCCTCGGCCAGGCGGTCGGAGGCGATCATGGCCCCCAGCGGGGCGTAGGCCGAGCTGATCCCCTTCGCCGTCGTGATGATGTCCGGCTGGTAGTCGAGGCGCTGCGCGCCGAAGTACTCGCCCAGGCGACCCCACGAGCAGATGACCTCGTCGGAGATGAGCAGGACGTCGAGCTCGTCGCAGATCTCGCGGACCCGCTGGAAGTAGCCCTCGGGCGGGGTGAAGCACCCGCCGCCGTTCTGGACGGGCTCGAGGATCACGGCGGCGACGGTCTCGGGCCCCTCGAAGAGGATGCGCTCGCGGATCGTCTCCGCCAGGTCCTCGGGACGCAGGCCGTGGGGCAGCCGGTAGAGGTTCGTGTTGGGCACGTGCACGCCGCCGGGGACGAGCGGCTCGAAGGGCTCGCGCAGCGCGGGGATGCCCGTCGCGGTGAGCGCGCCGAGGGACACGCCGTGGTAGGCGATCTCCCGGGCCACGACCTTCGTCTTGTTCGGGTGGCCCGTGAGCTTGTGGAACTGGCGGGCGACCTTGATCGCGGTCTCCACCGCCTCGCTGCCGCCCGAGGTGAAGAACACCCGGTTGAGGTCGCCGGGGGCCAGGGCCGCGATGCGCTCGGCCAGGGTGATGGCCTGCGGGTGCGCGTAGGACCAGTTCGTGACGAACTCGAGCTCGCGCGCCTGGTCGGCGCCCGCCTGGGCGACCTCGTGGCGACCGTGCCCGATGTTCACGCAGAACAGCGCGCTCAAGCCGTCGAAGTAGCGGTTGCCGTGCTCGTCCCAGACGTAGCAGCCGTCCCCGCGCACGATGATCGGGATCTCCGCCTCGTCGGAGTAGGCGCCCATCTGGCTGAAGTGCAGCCACAGGTGCCGCCGGCCCAGGCTCTGCAGGCTGCTCGCGGTCGTACGGTGCTCCGTCGTCGCCACCCTCGTCCTCCTTCGCGCGCCGAGAGACACCGTACCGGTGGCAGAACCCGCCCGGGTGGGTACCTAGCCCGGGTGCTCCGTCACCTGCGCCGAGGCCAGGGTCCGCCGCTCGTGCTCCTGCACGGGATCGGCGACCACGGTGGAACCTGGGGAGCCGTCGTGGAGCGGCTGACCCACGAGCGGGAGGTCGTCGTGCCCGACCTGCCCGGCTTCGGCGCCTCGCCGCCCCCGCCCGACGACGACTGGTCCGTGCCCGGGCTCACCCGCGCCGTGGCCGCGTGGCTCGCCGCGGAGGGGCTCGAGCGCCCGCACGTGGCGGGCAACTCGCTGGGGGGCGCCATCGCGCTCGAGCTCGGGCGCCTGGGGCACGCGTGCACGGTGTGCGGGCAGTCCCCCGTCGGGTTCCAGCGCGGCCCCGAGCGCGCCTACACCATGGGCTCGCTGCAGACCATGGCCGCCATCGCGCGCCACGGACGCCCGGCGCTGCGCGCGCTCGAGTCGTTCGCGGCCGGTCGCACGCTGGTCGGCGGCCAGATCTTCGGGCGCCCCTGGAAGGCGCCCCCGGACGCCCTCGAGCACGCGACCGTCTCCATCCGCACCGCGCCCGGCTTCGACCGCGCGCTGCCCCTCGCCACGGCCTGGGACTGGACCCACGGGGACCTCGACGTGCCCGTGACGATCGCCTGGGGCACCCAGGACCGGCTGCTGCTTCCCCATCAGGCGCTGCGGGCGCGTCGCGTCATGCCCCGCGCGCGACACCGCTGGCTGCGCGGCTGCGGCCACATCGCCGTCTGGGACGACCCGGACCGCTTCGCCCGGGTCCTGCTCGAGGCGTCAGTCGATGACGCCGAGGACCAGCAGCAGGATCAGGGTCACGACGGCCGAGAGCAGCAGCGAGCCAAGGCAGCCCAGGCGGTTCGAGAAGAAGAGGAACACCGGCCGGGGCCTACCCGCTGACAGGCAGGGGCGCGCGGGCGGCGCGCACCGGCGCCGGCGTCAGCGCCGAGGCGACGATCACGAGCACGAAGGCCAGGGCCTGGAGGGCGATGCCGACGGCGTCGCTGGGCAGCGGGTCGCCGAACACGAGGATGCCGCCGGCGATGCAGGAGATGTTCGCCGCCGTGCCGGTGATCGCGATGACCGCCACCGCCTCGCCGACCTGCAGCGAGCGCGCCGAGGTGTAGAAGGCCACGACGGAGGTGCCGAGCGCGAGGAACAGCCAGGGCGAGAGGGCGACCGCGAGCACGCCGTCGGCGGCCGCGAGCCCGGTCAGCGCCTTCACGCCAACGTTGCAGACGCCGAACAGGATGCCGGCGGCGGCGGCGAGCATGACGCCGTGGTACTCGGCGGGTCCGCCGAGGCGGGGCCCCATGATGAGCAGCGCACCGAGCCCGAGCAGGGCGGCCTCGAAGGCGGCGAGGGCGGGGCCCGAGTAGGTGGCATGCGCTCCCTCGGCCTGCGGCAGCGTCACGCCGAGCAGGACGAGGCCGACGGCCGTGAGGGCCAGGCCCCACCACTGCCGCGGGCCGACGGCGAAGCCGAACATGCGGTCGGCCATGACCGCGACCAGCACGATGCCGCTCGACAGCACGGCCTGCACGACGGAGAGCGGGGCGAGCGAGATCGCCGCGACGTGCAGCCCCCACGCCCCGGCGCCGACGAGCATTCCCATGGCGAACCAGCGCTGGCGCCACAGGGAGATCGCGCAGCGCAGCGGGTGGCGGAGCTCCACCTTGACCGCGCCGCAGGCGCCGCGGTGCTTGCACAGGAAGGCGAGGTTCGAGCCGACGGCGCACAAGAGCGCCAGCAGGATGCCGAGGTGCAGCGTCATGAGTGGGTGGTCGCCTCTGCGTGTCCGTTCGCGGTGGGTTCCGGCGTCCCTACCATCGTCACGACCCCACCCCGGCTTGACCCCGAGCGTAGCGCCGCCGTGACGATTTCGTCCGCCTGCGACGCGATCCACCGCAAAGACGTGACGCTGAGGCGGGGAGACGCCGCCCGGACGGTGCTCGAACGTCCGTCGAGCCCCCGGCCTACCGTGCTGCGGGGTGACCGGCCCCGACCCACGGCCGCTGCTCCTCCTCGACGTCGACGGCGTCCTCGTCCCCTTCGGCTTCGCGCCCGGCGGGCGCCCGGCGGGGACCGTGCTGACCGTCCACGGGTTCGAGCAGGTCGTCCTCGCGACGGCCGCCACCCACCTGCGCACCCTCGCCGAGCACTTCGCGGTGACCTGGTGCACGGGCTGGCGCGAGGCCGCGAACGAGCACCTGCTCGACGCGCTCGGCCTCACCAGCCCGCTCGCCGACGTCGTCTTCCCCCCTGAGCTCGCCGTGGTCCCCCAGGCCAGCTGGAAGCTCAGGGCCATCGACCAGCACGCGGGGGCCGACGCCCCGCTGGCCTGGGTCGACGACGCGTTCGACGCCGACTGCGAGCGCTGGGCCGCCGAACGCCCGGGCGAGACGCACCTGGAGCGGACGGACTCCGCCGTCGGGCTCACGGACGGCGGAGTGGCGAGCCTCGTGGCCTTCGCCCACGCGGTGCGGTCGGGGCGCGCTACGTCGTCCCGAGGTCCGGCACGCTGAGCGAGCCGTCCGCAGCCAGGGGGAACCGGGGTTGTGGGCGACCTCCCACGCATGGCTGTCGGGGTCCACGAAGACGCCCGCGTAGCCGCCGTAGGACGTCCTTCCCGAAGGCCTGGAGACCGTCGCCCCCGCGGCCCTCGCGGCCGCGGCGAGGTCGTCCACCTCGCGTTCGGAGCGAACGTTGTCGGCGAGTGCGACGCCGTCGAACCCGCCCGGCCGTCGTCCTCGAGCCCGCAGTCGCGCGCCAGCCCCTCGCGCCCCTAGAGGACCAGCGCGAGGCCGCCGGCCTGGAAGAACACGGTCTCCTGGACCTCCTGGCCCCGCCACCCAAGCCCCTCGTAGAACGGCCTTCGCCCTGCCCACGTCGGTCACGCCGAGGGTGACGAGGCTGATGCGCTGCTCCACGGGGCGATCCTGGCATGACCGCCCGGCTGAAGGGGCGGCGAGGCTACGCCCTGGCCCTCGCGCGGGGGGGTCCTCGCGGAGGTCGGCGCGACGTGACGGCGGGTGGGACGAGAAACCCGTCACCGGGCGTGAGGTTCTCGTCACACCCGGGCGGGCGGGACGTCACCTGCCACCTGTCACCCGCGCGCTGGCGAGCGCGGGTAGCCAATTGGCATGGCTGACTTCAAGAAGGGCGACCACCTGAAGTGGAAGAACGGCGCGCACGAGGCCGTGGGCTTCGTCGAGGACGTCATCACGGAGGAGACGGAGGCGGGCGGGCGCAAGGTCAAGGCCTCGAAGGACGAGCCCCAGTACCTCGTGCGGTCCGAGAAGTCCGGGCGGACCGCCGTGCACAGGGCGGGCGCGCTGAGCCGCACGTAGCCGTGGCCGGTCGCGGCCCGCGCGCCCCGGGGAGGCTCCCCGGCCGGCACGGCGTCGCGCAGCGCGGGGACCGCCGCACGAGCGCTCTCCCGGGGGGAAGCCGGGCGGCGCCCGGCCCGCCCCGGAGCGCCGGGGCCCCGCACCACGAGGCCCCGGCCCGGCGAACGCGTCCTACCGGCCGTCCTCCGGCACGTCGAGGTCGGCGAGCTCCTCGGCGAAGCCCGTCTCTCGCGTGCCGCCGGAGATGTCCTCGAGCGAGGCGATGTCCTCGCTGAACGCCGAATCGAACCCGCTGAGGCCGTCGCCCTCGCCCAGCCCGAGCTCGGCGGCGAGCTCGTCCGAGTCGAGCAGCCCGACCTCATCGGCGCGGGGGAGCGGCTCGGCCGGCTCGATCTCGATCCGCCGGTAGCGCTTGAGTCCCGTGGCGGCCGGGATGAGCTTGCCGATGATGACGTTCTCCTTCAGGCCGTTGAGGCGGTCGATCTTGCCCTCGAGCGCCGCGTCGGTGAGCACCTTCGTCGTCTCCTGGAAGGACGCCGCGGACAGGAAGGAGTCCGTGTTCAGCGAGGCCTTCGTGATGCCGAGGATGATGTCCTCGTAGCTCGCCGCCTCGCCGCCGTCGGCCTGCAGGCGCCCGTTGGCGCGGTGGAAGTCGAAGCGGTCGACGAACTGCCCGGGGAGGTAGTCCGTGTCGCCCTTCTGCTCCACGCGGACCTTCTTCATCATCTGGCGGGCGATGACCTCGATGTGCTTGTCGTTGATGTCGACGCCCTGCGACTTGTAGACCTCCTGGACCTCCTTGACGAGGTACCGCTCGGTCCGGGTGCGCCGCTCCTCGGGGTCGCCCCCGCCGAGGGCGAGGATGTCCGCGGGCGAGAGCGAGCCCTCGACGAGCTGGCGGCCGACCTCGACCCGCTCGCCGCGCTCGACGAGCACCCGGGTGCGCCGCGGGAACGCGTAGCGGTGCTCCTCGCCGGCGTCGTCGGTGATGACGATCGTCACCGCCTTGTCCGTCTCCTCGATGCCGACCATGCCGTCCTGCTCGGCCATGCGCGCCAGGCCCTTCGGCTTGCGCGCCTCGAAGAGCTCGACGACGCGCGGCAGGCCGTGCGTGATGTCCGCGCCGGCGACCCCGCCGGTGTGGAACGTCCGCATGGTCAGCTGCGTGCCCGGCTCGCCGATCGACTGGGCGGCGATGATCCCGACCGCGTCGCCGATCTGAGCGATCTGGCCGCTGGCCATCGAGCGCCCGTAGCAGAGCTGGCAGAGCCCGCTCGTCGCCTGGCACTTGAGCACGGAGCGCACGGGGACCGTGGTGAGGCCGCTCGTGGCGAGCTTCGCCACGTGCTCGCGATCGATCTCCTGACCCGCCTCGATGACGCCCTCGATGTCCCGCGCGGCGATCCGCCCGAGGAGGCTGGGGCTGGGCTGGCCGCCCGGGGCGAGGACCTCGACGTCGATGAAGTCCTCCGTGCCGCAGTCGGCCTCGCGGATGATCACGTCCTGCGCCACGTCGACCAGGCGTCGGGTGAGGTAGCCCGAGTCGGCGGTGCGCAGGGCGGTGTCGGCCAGGCCCTTGCGGGCGCCGTGGGTCGAGATGAAGTACTCGAGCACCGACAGGCCCTCCATGAAGTTGGCCTTGATCGGGCGCTCGATGATCTCGCCCTTCGGGTTGGCCATCAGGCCACGCATCCCGGCGAGCTGGCGCACCTGCTTGAACGAGCCGCGGGCCCCGGAGTTCGCCATCATGAAGATGGGGTTGAGTTCGTCGAGGTTGCGCGTCATGGCGTCGCCGACCTCGTCGGTCGCCGCCGTCCACCGGTCGCGCACCATCTCGTGGCGCTCCTCCTGGGTGATCAGGCCCGTGTCGTACTGGTCCGTGATCTCCGCGACCTCGCCGTCGTAGCGCGCGAGGATCTCGTCCTTGTCCGGGGGCGTCACCACGTCGTTCTTCGAGATCGTGATGCCGGCCTGCGTCGCGTACTGGAAGCCGAGGTCCTTGAACGCGTCGAGGACCTGGGACACCGTGGACGGCCCGTAGCGCTGCACGAGGGCGTCGATGACGCGCACGGAGTCGCGCTTCTTCATGGACTGGTTGATGAACTCGTACTCGTTCGGGTCGAACTCGTCGCCCAGCGCCTCGAGCAGCGCCCGCTCGATGCGGTCGTTGTAGACGATGCGCCCCACCGTGGTGAGCACGTGGCCGCCGCGGCGCCCGAGCGGGCGGAACTCCGCGATGTCGTGGAGCTTCACCGTGCCGAACTCGTACGCGAGCTCGGCCTCCTGCGCCGTCCGGAACACGTGCGGGCGCGGCTGGTGGGTCGCGGGGTCGATGGCCTCGAGCGCCCTCGGCTCGGGGCCGTAGGTCAGGTAGTAGGCGCCCAGCACCATGTCCTGAGTCGGCGTCGTCAGCGGCGCCCCGTGCGCGGGCGACAGGATGTTGTTGCTCGAGAGCATCAGGATGCGCGCCTCGGCCTGCGCCTCGGCGCTCAGCGGGAGGTGGACCGCCATCTGGTCGCCGTCGAAGTCCGCGTTGAACGCGTGGCAGACGAGCGGGTGGACCTGGATGGCCTTGCCCTCGACGAGCACCGGCTCGAAGGCCTGGATGCCCAGGCGGTGCAGCGTCGGTGCCCGGTTGAGGAGGACGGGGTGCTCGGCGATGACCTCCTCGAGCACGTCCCACACCACCGGTCGGGCCCGCTCGACCATGCGCTTGGCGCTCTTGATGTTCTGCGCGTGGTTGAGGTCGACCAGCCGCTTCATGACGAACGGCTTGAACAGCTCGAGCGCCATCTGCTTGGGCAGGCCGCACTGGTGCAGCTTGAGCTGGGGGCCGACGACGATGACCGAGCGGCCGGAGTAGTCGACGCGCTTGCCCAGCAGGTTCTGCCGGAAGCGGCCCTGCTTGCCCTTGAGCATGTCGGACAGCGACTTCAGCGGGCGGTTGCCCGGGCCGGTGACCGGCCGGCCACGGCGGCCGTTGTCGAACAGCGCGTCGACGGCCTCCTGGAGCATCCGCTTCTCGTTGTTGACGATGATCTCGGGCGCGCCCAGGTCGAGCAGCCGCTTGAGGCGGTTGTTGCGGTTGATGACCCGGCGGTACAGGTCGTTGAGGTCGGAGGTCGCGAACCGGCCGCCGTCGAGCTGGACCATCGGGCGCAGGTCCGGCGGAATCACCGGGATGCAGTCGAGGACCATGCCCATCGGGCTGTTGCGGGTGGTCAGGAACGCGGAGACGACCTTGAGGCGCTTGAGAGCACGGGTCTTCTTCTGGCCCTTGCCGGTGCGGATGATCTCGCGGAGGTTCTCGGCCTCGGCGTCGAGGTCGAAGGACTCCAGCCGCCGCTGCAGGGCGGCCGCACCCATGCCCCCGGAGAAGTACATCCCGAAGCGCTCGCGCATCTCGCGGTAGAGGATCTCGTCACCCTCGAGGTCCTGGACCTTGAGGTTCTTGAACCGGGTCCAGACGTCCTCGAGGCGGTCGAGCTCCCGCTGCGCCCGGTCGCGCAGCGTCTTCATCTCCCGCTCCGCGCCCTCGCGCACCTTGCGGCGCGCGTCGGCCTTGGCACCCTCGGCCTCGAGCTCCGCGAGGTCCTGCTCGAGGCGCTGCTGACGCGTGTTCAGGTCGGCGTCGCGACGCTGCTCGACCTGCTGGCGCTCGACCGAGATCTTGGCCTCGAGGGTGGGGAGGTCGCGCGTACGCCCGTCCTCGTCGACCTCGGTGATCATGTAGGCGGCGAAGTAGATGACCTTCTCGAGATCCTTGGGTGCCAGGTCGAGCAGGTAGCCGAGGCGGCTCGGCACGCCCTTGAAGTACCAGATGTGGGTGACGGGGGCGGCCAGCTCGATGTGGCCCATCCGCTCACGACGGACCTTGGCGCGGGTGACCTCGACGCCGCAGCGCTCGCAGATGATGCCCTTGAAGCGGACCCGCTTGTACTTGCCGCAGTAGCACTCCCAGTCGCGGGTGGGGCCGAAGATCTTCTCGCAGAAGAGCCCGTCCTTCTCCGGCTTGAGGGTGCGGTAGTTGATCGTCTCCGGCTTCTTGACCTCACCGTGCGACCACTGCCGGATGTCGTCGGCGGTGGCCAGCCCGATGCGCAGCTCGTCGAAGAAGTTGACGTCGAGCACGTTTGCTTCCTTCTTTGATCTCTAGTTGGCGACGGTCGAGCGGACAGGCCGGGAGGCGCGGAGCTCGCGCCTCCCG
>JALYMR010000152.1 GCA_030773615.1 Actinomycetota bacterium | reverse complement strand
GTGCCTGGGCGGGGGCCGCCTCGTCGGCCTGCCAGACCATGGCCGGGCCCGTCGACCGCGCCCGCGCGACCCGGAAGCGGAGGCTCCGCCGGGTCCGGCGCGAGGTGAACGAGAGGCGGTAGGCGCGCGACGCGACGCGGGGCACCCGGACGAGGGCGCTGAAGCGGCCGGCGCGGTCCGTGCGCAGCGCGGCGACCTGGCGAGCGCCGAGGCGCACGCGCACGAGCGCGCGCCGCGGGAACCGCTGCCCCCGGACGCGAACCCGGGCAGCCACGCGGGCGACGGCACGGGAGACCTGGACCCGGGCACGCTCCGCACCGGACGCCTGCGTGCGCTCCGCGGTCGTCGCCGAACCCGTCCGCTGGCCCGCCGCCGAGAGGGGGGCGAGGAGTCCGAGCGTGAGGGCGAGGATCATCACTCCGATTACCCGTGTCATGCCAATCAAGGTAGAGCGGGCTTCGCCGCATCCTTCGGGGCCGGACGGGTGATCGGGTCGAACATCCGTCCACGCGCCTCAAGCCCATCGGTCCCGCTAGCGTCCGGCGCGGGGGTGCGAACGCGAGGACCAGGGAGCCGAGGGCACACGTGGCGGGCGCTCGCCGGCTGGGGTTTCGGCCTCGGGCGCCGCGCCGCCCGGCTCCTGGCCGTCGCGGCCGTCCTCGTGCTCACCGCGTGCGGGTCGGGCGACGAGGCTCACCACGACACCGGCCGTCCCTTCGTCCCCTCGCTCGGCGCCGACCGCGCGACGCTGTGGGCGGTCGGCGACGGCTCCGCCGACGAGCGGGGCGGCGCGATGGTCGACCGGCTCGCGGCCGGCCCGCTCGATCGGCTGCTCTACCTCGGCGACGTCTACGACGACGGGACGCGCGAGGAGTTCTTCGATGGCTACGCCTCGACGTACGGCCGGCTGGCCTCCCGGACCGCGCCGACTCCGGGCAACCACGACTGGCCGAACGAGGCCGAGGGCTACACCCCCTACTGGTCCGGCGTCCGAGGGTCCCCCGCACCCGGCTGGTACGCCTTCCGGGCCGGGGGCTGGGAGGTCCTGAGCCTCAACTCTCAGGAGCCCCACGACGAGGGCTCGGCCCAGGAGCGGTGGCTGCGCGAGCAGGTGCGCGCGGGCGGGACCTGCCGCATCGCCTTCTGGCACCGCCCGCGCTTCAGCGCGGGCGAGGACCACGGCGACCAGGACGACATGGAGCCGCTGTGGGACGCGCTGCGGGGCCGCGCGACCATCGTCCTCAGCGGCCACGAGCACAACATGCAGCGCTTCGCGCCGGTCGACGGGCTGACCCAGTTCGTCTCGGGCGCGGGCGGCAGGAGCCTGTACGACCTCGAGGACCCCTCGCGGCTCGCCTTCGGCAACGCCAGCGACGACGGCGCGCTGCGCCTCGACCTCCGGCCCGGCTCGGCCACCTTCGCCTTCGTCGCGGTCGACGGGCGCGTCCTCGACCGAGGCGTCCTTCGCTGCCGGTCCTAGGCAACCTATGATGGCCCGCTTCCATGGTTCAGGCGCCGTGCACGGAGAGCAGGTGAGCCGCATCCTGCTCGTGTGCTCGCCGGGCGGGCACCTCCTGCAGCTCCTGTCCATGGAGCCCGCGTACCGGGACTACGAGCAGTCGTGGGTGACCCTGCGGGGCGCGGACAGCGAGTACCTCCTGGCCGGGCGCGACGTGGTCTTCGCCCACGGTCCGACGAACCGCAGCCCGCGCATGGCGCTGCGCAACGTCGGCGTGGCCTGGCGCACGCTGCGCTCCCGCAAGCCCGACGTGGTCCTCTCGACCGGGGCCGCGCTCGCCGTCCCCTGCTTCCTCATGGGCCGCCTGCTCGGCTGCCGCGTGGTCTACGTCGAGAGCCTCACCCGGACGAGCCGGCTCTCGCTCAGCGGCCGCCTCGTCTACCCCCTCGCCCACGCCTTCTTCGTGCAGTGGCCGACCACCACGCGCCTGCGCCGCGCGGTCTACGCCGGGAGCATTCTGTGATCTTCGTGACCGTGGGCACGCACGGGCAGCCCTTCACGCGCCTGCTCGACGCGCTGGCGCTGCTGCCCCTCGACGAGCTCGTGGTGCAGCACGGGCCCGCTCCGGCGCCCTCCGGCGTGCGCCGGGCGGTGCCCTTCATGTCCTACGGCGAGGTCCTCGAGCACCTCGAGGCCGCCCGGGCCGTGGTCACCCACGCCGGGGTGGGCTCCATCCTGTCCTGCCTGCGCGTCGGGCACCGTCCCATCGTGGTGCCCCGCCTGCGGCGCCACGGCGAGCACGTCGACGACCACCAGCTCGACCTCGTGGACCGGCTGGCGGGGCTCGAGCGCGTCGTCGCCGTCTTCGACCTGGCCGAGCTGCCGCAGGCCGTGGCCGCCGCGCCGCCGCGCCGGGATCCCGAGGCCCAGGGCGAGCGCCCCCTGCACGG
>JALYMR010000151.1 GCA_030773615.1 Actinomycetota bacterium | reverse complement strand
CTCCAGGTCGTGCCCGGCCAGCCCGAGCTCGCGGGCGAGGCGCACGGCGTAGCCGGCGACCCGCTCCGTGTGACCCGCGGTGTAGGGGTCCTTCGCCTCGATGGTCCGGGCCAGGGAGGCGACGGTGGCGACCGAGGCCTGGCGGATGCGCTGGAGCAGGTCCTCCTTCTCGGCGAGCAGCTCGCGCAGCGTCTCGTTGGCCTGCTCGAGCTCCGCGTGGCTCGTCCGCAGCTCCTCGACGCCCTTGCGGGTCCGATCGAGGTACTGCTTCTGACCGAGCCAGAGGATGGCGAACGGGATGCCCGCCATGGCGAGGACGGCGAGCCCGGCGGCGCGCTCGGCGACCAGCATGAGCCCCGCGAGCAGTCCGTAGCCGAGGTAGTGGGGCGCGGCCCAGGCCAGTCGCTCGCGCCACGCCTGGAGAGGGCTGATCCGCTCGTCGAGCATCCAGACCGTGCTGAGCAGCACGGCGTTGACGACGTAGTAGGCGCAGCCCCCGGCGACCGCGGCGACGATGGGCCCGAGCCCGCCGGCGACCGCGACCCTGGCCGCGCCCGCCGCGGCGATGCCGCACAGGGCGAGCGCGCCGAGGTCGAAGCCGCAGCGCAGCAGCGGCTTGCGGCGAAGCAGGCTCTGACCGGCGACCGCGCCCTCGGCGACGAGCGGCCCGAACGGCCCGAAGGCGACGGCCAGGGCGATGGTGGCCACCGTCCCCGGGGTGAACGTGCCGCGCCCGAACAGGTCGAGGTCGACGAGGTCCGAGAGCAGGACGCAGGCGACGAGCGCGACCAGGAGCGGCAGCTCGGCCGAGGGGGGCAGCTCCGCGGTCAGGGCGCCGAGCCCGAGCGCCAGCACCGCGAGCACGGCGACGTAGACCGGGATGGCCCGTCGGCGGGGGACGGGGGCGTCGTGGGCGGGGACAGCGGGCGGTGCCATGTCGCCCGCGTGATCGGCGGCCACCTCGGCGGCTGGAGGCGTGGGCGCCTCGTGCGGACGACTGTGCGCCGTCAGGCGGGGCGCGGCGCGGCCAGGCGACCGAGGCGCGAGCCGCCGATGCGGTGCACCGCCCACAGCGCGGCGAGCACGATCACGACGTCGCCCACGCTGAACACGTTCGCGCCGGGGAACCAGCTCGGGGTCGCGAACACGTCGCCGAGCCAGCTCAGCCGCGGGTCGGCGACGGCCGCCGAGTTATTGAACTCGCCGGGCTCGACGACCACCCCGGCGCTGCGCAGCGCGGCGGGGTCGGCGGGCATGACGCCGCCGTTGGCCGCGATGGCGCACAGGTTCAGCGCGCCGCCCAGCCCGAGGAGCAGCATCCCGGGCACGTGGCGGTTGAGCACGACCCAGGCGGCGGCCACGGCGTAGGTGGCCAGGTGGAGGAGGTCGTGCAGCCGGGTGTCGCCGCCGGCGACGACGCTCGTGATGAGGATCTGGACGCCGAGCGCGCCGAGCAGGAGCCCGGGCGCGCGGAACGTGACCTGGGCGAGCGCCCCGAGCCGACCGCCGGCCAGGGGGACGGATGCGAACGCGGCGAGCAGGGCGAGGGCGAGCAGCATGCCCCCCGCACATCGCCCGGGCGCGGTGCTCCTTGAGGCGATGGCCGAATGGTCCAGGGCCGGCTTTGGCGCGGCGACGGCCGGCCGATAACCCGGGTCGTACACCCGAGACCTTGGAGGGTTCAGTGAAGCTCAAGGACGCCGTGAAGGTGCGCTGGATCAAGCTCGTCCCGGCGATGGCGCTCATCGTGGCCGCCGTCGAGACGCTCGGCGCCGCCGCGAAGTTCCGGTAGGTCCACGGCGACCTCCGCGGGGACGCCGCGCTTGAGGGCGCGGTGTCCTGGCCTCCCCATGTCCCGTTCCCTGCGCTCACCCCTGCATCGTCACATCCTCGCCGTCTCTGCGGCCGGGCTCGGCGTGCTCGTGGCCCTCGTGGCCACCCACCACGCCGACCTCGGCGAGCGCCACGGGGCGGGGCTGCTGGCCATGGCGCTCGGCGTCGTGCTCGCGGAGTCGGCCCCGATCGTCTTCGCGCGCAAGGAGCACGAGGAGGCCCACGTCGTCTCGACCGCCTTCAGCTTCGCCCTGCTGCTCGCCGGCGGCCCGCTCCACGCGGTCCTCGCTCAGGGCGTGGCCTCGCTCCTCGCCGACCTGCGCGACCGCCGCCCGGTCGAGCGTGCGGTGTTCAACGTCGCGCAGTACGCGCTCGCGCTCACCGCCGCCGGCCTCGTCCTCGGCGCGCTCACCGACATCCCGCACAGCGCCGGGCAGCCGATCACCCCCGGCGACCTGCCCGCGATCGGACTCGCGATGGTCGTGTTCTTCGTCGTCAACCACGGCCTGGTGACCACCGCGGGAGCGCTCGCCTCGCGGGTCCGGGTGCTCCCCCTCTGGCTGCAGGACCTGCCCTTCCAGGCGACGACCGGCATCAGCATCCTGGGCATCGCGCCGGTCATCGTCGTCACCGGCGCCTTCACCTGGCTGCTGCTGCCGCTGCTGGCCCTGCCCCTGGTCGCCGTCCACCGGGCGGGTCGGCTCGCCGCCCTCAACGAGCATCAGGCGCTGCACGACGTGCTGACCGACCTCCCGAACCGGGCCCTGTTCCGCGACCGGGTGGTGCACGCGCTCGACGAGGCGCGGCGCCGCGGCTCCCAGGTCGTCGTCCTGCTCATGGACCTCGACCGGTTCAAGGAGATCAACGACACCCTCGGCCACCACCACGGCGACGCCCTGCTCAAGCAGGTCGGGCCCCGAATCGCGGCGGTGCTGCGGGCGTCGGACACCGTGGCGCGCCTCGGCGGCGACGAGTTCGCGGTAATGCTGCCCGACGCCGCCGGCGCCGAGGCGGGCCGGCAGATCGCGCGGAAGATCCTCGGGGCGCTCGAGCAGCCCATCGTCGTCCAGGACCTCGCCCTGGAGATCGGCGCCTCGATCGGGATCGCGTGTGCCCCCGACCACGGTGACGACGTCGACGCGCTCATCCAGCGCGCGGACGTGGCCATGTACGTCGCGAAGGAGGCTCACTCGGGCTGCGAGCTCTACGAGCCGTCGCAGGACGAGCACACGCTCGAGCGGTTGGCGCTCATGGGCGAGCTGCGCCGGGCGATGGACCGCCGCGAGCTCTTCGTCGTCTACCAGCCCAAGGTCGAGCTCGCCACGGGGGAGCTCCGGGCGGCGGAGGCGCTCGTGCGCTGGGCCCATCCCCAGCGGGGCCTCATCCCGGCCGGCCTGTTCGTCGAGCACGCCGAGCGCGCGGGGCTCGTCAGGCCGCTGACCCTGTTCGTCCTCGACGCCGCGCTCGAGCAGCTCGACCGCTGGCGGCGCGACGGCCTCGAGCTCGCCGTGGCCGTCAACCTCTCCGTGCGCTCGCTGCTCGACCAGGGGCTGCCCGGCGACGTCGCGGCGCTGCTCGAGCGCTGGGGCACACCGCCCTCCGCGCTGAAGCTCGAGATCACCGAGTCGACGATCATGGCCGACCCCGTGCGCGCGCGGCTCATCCTCGAGGAGCTCCACGCGATGGGCGTCGGCCTGGCCATCGACGACTTCGGCACGGGCTACTCCTCGCTGAGCTACCTCACGGCCCTGCCCGTCGAGGAGCTGAAGATCGACCGCTCGTTCGTCATGGCCATGGCCGCGAACCGCGACGACGAGACGATCGTCCAGTCCACCGTCGACCTCGGCCGCAACCTCGGCCTGCGCGTGGTCGCCGAGGGCATCGAGGACGAGGAGGTCTGCCGGCGGCTGGAGGCGCTCGGCTGCCACCTGGGGCAGGGCTACCACTTCAGCCGTCCCGTGGGCGGCGAGGAGCTCGCGGCCTGGGCGCGGGCACGGGCGGCGCCCATGCTCAGGCTCGCGGCCTAGGGGGCGCCGACGGCTCGGCGCGGCAGACCGCGAGCGGGCCGAAGCCCGCTCGCGCGCCGACGGCTCGGACCGCGAGCTTCGAGAAGAGTCCCAGGGTCATGAATGTGCCTGGGCAATCAGACACTCCCGGCCCCGAGGGGCCAGGTGGCGGTCCCGCCGAGGGACGATTCTAGCGAGAATCCGCGCGTGCTCCTGCGTCGCCTGCCCGAGGGCGCCCTCGCCATCGCCCAGCCCGCCCACGCCTGGCTCGCCGGCCGCCTGGCCGCCGCCTGGGCGCCCTGGCCACGAGCGCTCGCGGGGCTGGCCGACGAGCTCGCCATGGCCGCGGGCATCCACGACCTCGCCTGGGGCGAGCGCGACGCGGCGCCGGTCCTTGACCCCTCGACCAGCCTGCCCCAGCGCTTCGTCGACGTCCCCGTCGAGGACCATGTCGCCCTGTGGGAGCGGGCGACCGGCCTCGCGCGGCCCTTCGGGCCCCTGCCCGCGCTGCTCGTGTCCCAGCACGGCACCCGGCTCCTGCGGGGGCGGGCGGCGGAGGGCGGCGAGCGGGTGGCGACGTACCTCGCGCGCGAGGAGGCCGTCCAGCGCGCACTGCGCGAGGAGCTCGCGCGCAGCCCCGTCCACGCCGGCCTCGACGTGGCCAGGGCTGGCGCCCTGATCGCCGCCTGGGATGCGCTCTCGCTGCACGCCTGCCACGGCCCGGGCCGGGAGATCCTCGTCGCCGACGTTCCCTGGCACGAGGGGTCGTGCGCGCTGCGGGTGGCACCGGCGCAGGCCGGCGCGGTGCGAGTGGTGCCCTGGCCGTTCGCGCCGCCACGGGTGCGCCTCGCGGTGCCCGGACGACCCGTCGCCCCCGCGTGCGGCCAGACGGAGCTCGAGGACGCGTGGCGCGCGGCCGAGCTCACGTGGCTCGAGCTCGCCCTCGTGCCGTGAGCCTGCCCGTCGTCCTCGTGCACGGGGGCGCGGGGCCGGGTGAGCCGCCCGGGGGCGACCGCGCCGAGGCGCTGCGCGCGGG
>JALYMR010000150.1 GCA_030773615.1 Actinomycetota bacterium | reverse complement strand
CCCGCGAGGCGAGCGGGCGCGGGTGGTCGACCGCCGGGGGCGGGTGATCGACCACCGCGCCGGCGCCGTCCGCGTGGGGGCGAGCCTCGAGCTCGCCCTCGCCGCGGTCGAGGACGTCGTCGCGGATCCCCGCCCAGGCGATCGCCGCGCCGGCCAGGGCGAGCGCGGCGGAGATCAGCATCGCGGTGTGGAAGGCGTCGGCGAGCGCGTCGGCGTCCGCGTAGTCGGCCCCGGACAGCCCGGCGGCGACCGGGAGCACGGCGACGGCGAGGAGCTGGGCCGCGCGGGCCACCGCGTTGTTGATGCCCGAGGCAACGCCGGCGTGCCGCTCGTCGGCGGCGGCGAGCACGGTCGCGGTGACCGGGGCCACGAGGGCGACGAGCCCCAGCCCGAACACGACCAGCGCCGGGAGCACGGCGGTCACGTACTCGTCGCCGGGGTCGATCCGGGTCATGAGGAGCATCCCGCCCGCGAGCAGCAGCGGCCCCACGGTGAGCGGCCGCCGCGGCCCGACCGCTTGCGCGAGGGCGCCCGAGTGGGCCGAGAGCGCGAGCATGAGCGCCGTGATGGGCAGGGTGGCCGCCCCGGCCGCCAGCGGCGAGAAGCCCAGCGCCCCCTGGAGGAACACGGCCAGGAGGAAGAGCACGCCGCCGAGCGCGGCGTAGACGACGAGGGTCAGGACGTTCGCGACCGCGAACTGGCGCGAGGCGAAGACGTCGAGCGGGAGCATGGGGTGCGCGATGCGGCGCTCCACGAGGAGGAACGCGACCAGGCCGACGACCCCGGCGACGAGCGCGACGAGCACGACCGCGGAGGCGAGCCCGCGCTCGGGGGCCGCGATGAGCGCGAAGGTGGAGCCGCCGAGCCCGACGGTCACGAGGACGGCGCCGAGGGCGTCGGGGCGCCCCGTCGCCGTGGCGTCGCGCGTCTCGGGAACGTGCCGCGCCGCCGCGAGCACGACGAGCACGCCGAGCGGGAGGTTGATGAAGAAGATGGCCCGCCAGGAGACGGCGTCGATGAGCCACCCACCGAGCACGGGCCCGAACGCGGTCGCCACGCCGCCGAGCGCCGACCATGCCCCGATCGCCCGGGGGCGGTCCGCGGCGCGGAAGCTCGCCTCGATGATGGCCAGGCTGCCCGGGGTGAGCAGCGCGCCGCCGATCCCCTGCACGACGCGGGCGGCGACGAGCACGTCCACGGTCGGGGCGAACGCGCACAGGGCGGAGGCGATGGTGAACACGACGACCCCGACGGAGAACACGAGGCGACGCCCGTAGCGGTCGCCGAGCGCCCCCCCGAGCAGGATGAGCGCCGCGAGGGTGAGCAGGTAGCCGTTGACCGTCCACTGCAGGTCGGCCACGCCCGCGTCGAGGTCGCGGCCGATGGTGGGCAGCGCGACGTTGACCACCGTCGCGTCGAGGAAGCCGAGCGCCGAGCCCAGGACGGTGACGAAGAGCACCCAGCGCGCCGGGGCGGTCCCCCAGCGCACCGTGCTCCCGTCGGCCACGCTGCTAGCCCGCGACCCGCTCGAGCACGTCGGCGTCCACGTCGAAGTTCGCGTGGACGGCGCTCACGTCGTCGTTCTCCTCCAGGGCGTCGATGAGGCGCAGGAGCCGTCCGGCGACGTCCTCGCCGACGTGCACGCGCGACTTGGGCTGCCACGCGACCTCGGCCGACTCGACCTCGATCCCGGCCTCCACGAGCGCCTCGCGCACCGCGTTGAGCCCGGCGGGCGGGGTGGCGATCTCGAAGACGTCGTCGTCGACCGCAATGTCCTCCGCGCCCGCCTCGACGGCGGGCAGCAGGTCGTCCTCGTCGTAGCGCTCGGCGTCGACGACGAGGAGCCCCCGCTTGTCGAAGAGGTAGGCGACCGACCCCGGCTCGCCGAGGTTGCCGCCATGCTTCGAGAACAGGTGGCGCATCTCGGAGCCCGTCCGGTTGCGGTTGTCGGTGAAGGCCTCGACGAGGATGGCCACGCCGCCGGGCCCGTAGCCCTCGTAGGTCACCGACTCGATCGCGTCGGCGTCGGCCCCGGCCCCGGTGCCCTTCGCGATCGCGCGCTCGATATTGTCCTTCGGCATCGAGGCGTCCTTGGCCTTGGACACGGCGAGGGCGAGCGCGGGGTTGCCGTCGGGGTCGCCCCCGCCCTCGCGCGCGGCGACGGTGATCGCCCGCGCGAGCTTCGTGAAGAGCTTGCCGCGGCGGGCGTCGACGATCGCCTTCTTGTGCTTGATCCCCGCCCACTTCGAGTGCCCGGCCATTCCGCGAGTGTAGGCGCGGGTGCGCACGCGGGGGGCGCGCCGTAGGCTTGCGCGCCATGCCCACCGTCGCCCCCGAGATCTTCAAGGCCTACGACGTCCGCGGCCTGTACGGCGAGCAGATCGACGCCGACGTGGCCTACGCCGTCGGCCGCGCGTTCGCCCGGGTGCTGGCGGAGGGCGCGGGCAAGCCGACGGGCGCGCTGCGGGTCGGCCTCGGGCGCGACATGCGCCTCACCGCCCCCGAGCTCAGCGCGCGCTACCGGCAGGGCCTCGTCGACGAGGGCGCCCACGTCCTCGACGCGGGGATGGTGGGCACGGAGATGCTCTACTTCCTCGTGGGGTCCCGGGGGCTCGACGGCGGCCTCATGTGCACCGCCTCGCACAACCCGAAGCCCTACACGGGCGCGAAGCTCGTCAAGGAGGGGGCGATCGCCCTGTCGGGCGACGCGGGCATCGCGGAGGTGCGCCGCAAGGTCGAGGAGGGCCTGGGCGAGGCGCCCGGCGGTGGCTCCGTCGAGGAGGTCGACGTCGCCGCGGAGTTCCAGACCGCGGCGCTCGCGTTCATCGACCACTCCCGGGTGCGTCCGATGAAGGTCGTCGTCGACGGCGGCAACGGGATGGCCGG
>JALYMR010000149.1 GCA_030773615.1 Actinomycetota bacterium | reverse complement strand
GGACGAGGCGCCCGAGCGCGGCGGGCAGGGCCACGAGGCGGTCCGTCGCCACGCGGTCGCCCCCCTCGAGCGCGGCCTCCACGAGGTCGTCGAGCACGGCGGCCTCCTCGCGCAGGAGCTCGGCGGTGCGCACGACGTTCGCCTCGGCGGCCGGGTGCACGGCGCGCAGCGCCCCGAGCAGCCCCTCGCGCACGCGCACGCGCGCGAAGGACCCGTCGCCGTTCGAGGCGTCCTCGCGCCAGGTCAGCCCCCGGGCCCGGCAGTGCGCGGCCGTCTCCTCCCGGCCGACGGCGAGCAGCGGGCGCACGACGGCCCCCTCGCGGGCCGCCATGCCGAGCAGGGCGCGTCGCCCGGGCGACGCGGCGAGGCGGTAGAGCACGGTCTCGGCCTGGTCGGACGCCGTGTGGCCGGTGGCCAGCACGGCGCCCCGCTCGCGCGCGAGCCGGGCACCGGGGATCAGGCGCGCCTCCCGCGCCCAGGCCTGCAGGTTGCCCGTGGCGGGCGGGGGGCCGGGGCGACGCACGTCGAGCCCCACCGCGAGCCCGGCGCACAGCGCCCGGCAGTGGGCCTCGTCGCCCTCGGCCTCCTCGCCGCGCAGCGCGTAGTTGACGTGCAGGGCGCGCACCACGCCCGCGCCGCACAGGCGCACGGCGAGGTCGAGCAGGCACACGGAGTCGCGCCCCCCGGAGAGCAGGACGACGGTCGGCCGGTCGCGCACGAGCAGGCCGGTCGCCCGGACGCGCTCCAGGAGGTCCATGGGCTAGGCGATCAGGTGCGGGTACCGCTCGCGCACGAGCGCCCCGTAGCGCTCGAAGACCGGCTTGACGACGGGCACGAGCTCGAGCGCGGCGGAGACGTCCCCGCCGGTGCGGATCCTGCGCCGGGCCAGCGCGAAGGGCACGTTCTCCTTGCCCTGGAAGAAGCGGTTCGCGGTCTCGGAGGACATCTTGAGCTCCGCCCGGGGCTCCCAGTCCACCTCGTCCGTCCACGCCCAGTGCAGGTGCTCGGCCTCGCCGTCGCGGCCCGCGCGCAGGTTCACGACGAGCTCGACGTCGGGGAACTCGAAGCGCTGGGAGGCCTGCGCCGCGCGCAGCCGGGGCCCCATCTCGGGGTCCGTGCTCATGAGGGCGAAGACCTGGTCGAGGACCTCGCGGACCTCGGCGGGGCTGCGGAAGCGAGCGGCCACGGGCCGCAGTCTAGGCTCGGCCGGCGTGATCCACCTGCACCCCACGGCCCCCCTCGCACCGCGGGCGCTGCTGCCCGGCGACCCCGGCCGCGCGCTCGCCCTCGCCCAGCTCCTCATGGAGCGCCCGCGCATGTTCAACCACCACCGGGGCCTGTGGGGCTACACGGGCGCCGCGCTCGAGGACGGCGAGCCGCTCACCGTGCAGAGCACGGGCATGGGCGGGCCGAGCGCGGCGATCGTCGTCCACGAGCTCTGCGAGCTCGGGCTCGAGGCCGGCGTGCGCGTGGGCACCTGCGGTGCGCTGGACCCCGACCTGCGCCTCGGGGACCTCGTCGTGGCCTCCGACGCGCTGGCCCTCGACGGCGCGAGCCGGGCGCTCGGGGCGGGCGACCGGGTCGCCGCCAACCCCGAGCTCGTGGCCGCCCTGCGCCAGGGCGCGCCCGGCGCCCGGGTGGGGCCGGTGGCCAGCGTCGACCTGTTCTACGGCGCCGGCCCGCCACCGCCGGGTGCGCTCGCGGTCGAGATGGAGGCGGCCACCCTCCTGCGCCTCGCGCAGCTGCGCGGTCTGCGCGCCGGCGTCCTGCTCGCGGTCACCGACACCTTCGGCCCCGGCGGCGAGCGCCGGCGGATCGAGGACGACGCCCTCGCGGGTGCGGTCGAGCGCCTGGGCCGGGCCGCGACGGCGGCGCTGCGCGCGACGTCGTCGGTGGCCTAGCTGTAGGCGGCAGGAGTCTTGTTACGTCCGGGCCTCCTCGGAGGCTGCGGGTTGCGAGTCGCGCAACCTGACTGAGGAGTGCCCGGAATGACTTTGCATGGCAACGCCAAGACGTGTCCAGCCAGCCGGCGGCTGCTGGCCGAGCGGGTGCAGGCGGGGTG
>JALYMR010000148.1 GCA_030773615.1 Actinomycetota bacterium | reverse complement strand
TCGCCCCGAGCGGACGTCCCTCCGGGCGGCCGCTCGTCGTGCTGGCGCGAGTTCCATCCAGGGCCCTCGCCAGACTGGGGCCGGACGATGAGGACCACGACGTGGACGACCAGGACGTAGATCCGACTGCCTTCTACGAGGTCGACGGGGTTGAGGGCCTGCTCGACGAGCGCGAGTACGCGCTCATGCTGCTCGAGGACGAGCACGCAATCGCGACTCTCTGGCTTTACGAGCGCGTGTCCGAGAGCCTTGCCGCGATGCGAGGCGCGGACTCCCATGAGCACGACGCCCGGGCGCAGCGCAACCTTGAGCGCGCCCTTGTCGAGCTGGAGGCGGACGTCATGGTGCTCGGTCCCGACTTCAGGCGGGACCGTGCCTTGAAGCCACAGGCCGCCGTCGCTCGTCGCAAGGTCGGACGTCCGCGACCCATGCTGCTTCTTCGACCTCGCGCCGCTCGCAGCACGGTCCGCCGGTCGCGGCCTGCTCGTCGCCCAGCGTCTACGCGCGCCGGGCCGCGCGACGACGACGGCCCACCATCACCTAATCGGGCGCGGCAACGCCGTGGGGGGTCGCGATGACCCCCGAGGCGCGCCGGCGGACGCTGCTCGCCCTCGCCGCCCTAGCTGGGGACCGTCACCCGGGTCTGCGGTGGCAGCCCGTCGAGGGGGATCGGGCGCATCCCGCTCCCCCGGCGCCCGCGCCCCGGCAGGCCCTCGGGCCCCAGACCCGCCCAGCACACGCGGACCCGGTCGACGGTGAGCTGGCCAGCACCAGCGACGACCAGGCAATCCAGAGCGGCCGTCATGACCCGGCGGCGCTCCACGACGCTCAGAGATGGCCACATGCCGCGTAGCGTCACCACGTCCGGGACGCCCGCGGCGGGGAGGCGGGCGGCCTCGACCTGTTC
The DNA here is from genome assembly GCA_030773615.1 of Actinomycetota bacterium. GTDB lineage: Bacteria > Actinomycetota > Thermoleophilia > Solirubrobacterales > Solirubrobacteraceae > JALYMR01. The sequence continues at coordinate 4,884 of JALYMR010000148.1, read as the reverse complement.
GCGGGCGGTGTCGACCCGCCGGGCGCGTTCGCGCAGGCCCTCGACGAACGCGTCCTGGCCGAGGGCGCTGAGCACCCGGGGGTCGTCGCGGAACACCCGCAGGGCGTGCTCCGCCTCGTCAAGGGTGGCGAGCGCCTGGTCGAGCTCGACGGTGTCCTGGTCCCCGCGGACCGCGAGGTCATCGGCGTGAGCAAGCAGCGCGCCCTCCATGACCCGCTCGAGGTCGTCGGCGTACGCGAACGCGCGGTCCGGGCACGCCCCGCCGCTCCCGCCGCCGCGGCAGCGGTACGCCCACACCTGGCCGCCGCCGGCGCCCCGGCCACTTGCGCGGTGCATCGCGTAGCCGCACCCAGCGCAGCGCACGAGGCCGGACAGGAGCGCCGGCTCGCCCCGCGCGGGGGCGTCGGGAGTCCCGCGCGCCTGCTGCGCGGCGTGCCACACCCCGGGGGACACGAGAGGCTCGTGGGCGTGGGCGTTCACGAACGTGCCGTGGCGGACCTCCCCCAGGTACACGCGGCCCAGGACGAGCTTCCCGACCACGCTGCCTGTCCACCGGCCCCCCGTGCGCTCCCGTCCGTTCGCGTACTGCACGGGCACCCCCCGCTCGTTCATCCACCGCGCCAGCGCCGCCCACGTCGCGCCAGCCGCGCGGCGCTCGAACACCTCGCGGATCACCGGGCCCCACTCCGGATGCGGCTCGAGCCGCCCGCCCCGCCCGCGCTGGTACCCCGTGGGGACAGTGCTCACGACGGCGGCGCCGCGGCGGACGGCGCGCTCCCGGGCGACTTCCCACTGCTCCCGGATTTGGTCGCGGTACCACTCGGCGAGGAGGAGCACCAGGTTCCGCATCATTCGGCCCGTCGCGGTCGTCGGATCGATGCCCTCCTCGACGCTGACGAGCTGCCCACCGGCCCGCTCGATCCTGCTGATCGTGTCGAATGCGACCGGCAGGGACCGGGCCAAGCGGTCGAGCTTCGCGACGACGACCCCCGTGGTGACCCCCGCCTCGACCCGCGCCAGCGCCTCAGCGAGTCCGGGACGCTCGGCCCGAGCGCCGCTCACGTCCAGGTCAACGTGCCACTCGCCGATCTGCTCGCCGCGCAACGCGGCCCACGCCTCGATCCGCTCGCGCTGCAACTCCGGCGAGATGAACGACTCGCCCTCCCGCCCCGCGACACGGCTCACCCGCACGTAGCCGTCGAACACGCGCCGGACCATACCGGTCTACTGAGCGATTACGCCACCCTCCACAGGGAGTGCCGGCGCGCGGTGCGCAGCAGCGCCTCCGCGTGTGCGGCGATCGTCGCCACGACGAGGCGCTCGGCCTCCTCGGCCGTGACGCGTCGTGCCCGCTGCAGGGCGCCGTGCTCCGTGTCGTCCATGACCGTCCTCCCACCGTCCTCGGGGTCTCGTCCCTCCGAGCACGGGAGGGTCCGCGATTCGCCCCCTCAAACAAACGGAACACCCGTCCACGGCGCCGGGACGGAGGCGTTCCGGAACGAGGCGCGAGCCCGATCGCCCTAGTGGCGGTCCTGCGCCCGTCGAGGGTCATCCTCCCCGCTGGGGAGTCAGGAGCGAGCAGCTGTCGCCTCAGCCGCGGTCGCCGTGAAGCTGACAAGCGGGGCTGGCGCCCCGGGGAGCTGGTCTTGGCCGGGCCGTCTGCTCTCGTCCGTCCGTGCGGGCACGTCCGCAGACCTCCGCAAACGCTCGTGCCCCATGCGCCAGCCGCCCGCCATCGCGTGACGGACGCGCAGGCGGCAGCGGCGCGGTTGTCGAGCGGGAGGAGGAGGTCGCGGCGCTCGAGCGGCTGACCGCTCCAGCGGGTGGGGGCCGGGATCGTGGTGCTCGTCGAGGCCCCGGCCGGCATCGGGAAGACCACCCTCCTTGCGGCCCGGGAGCTGGGCGGGTCCGCCGGCAGGCGCGTGCTGCACGCTCGCGCCAACCGGCCTTGAGCAGCACTTCCCGATGGGGTGGCGAACACCGACCAGGGCACCGCCGTCGTCGCCGACCTACGGCTTGCCGCACGGCATGGCCTCGATCGCGGCGCGCCCGACGCGGCGGTGCCGCTGCTGCGACGGGCGCTCGACGAACCTCCCTCGTCCGGCCTGCTGCACGAGGCGGGGGTGGCAAGATCGACCTGGCGGTAGAGGCGCTTGACGTCGCGGATGAGCATCCGGATGCAGCCGTGCGACCCCTTCGTGCCGATCGACTCCTCCTCGTCGGTGCCGTGGGCTTCCAGCGCCTGGGTGTGCGTCACATGCGCGTGGTGGTGCCCTACGACGTGGCCCTGGACGCGCGTCAGCTCGCGGTTGTGCGCCCGTGCTGGACCTTGCCCGGGCGCGTCGCGTCCGGGTTCTTGTGGCCTTCAACCACCGCGCCCCGCGCGCCCCGCCAGCTGCCCAGCCCGCCTCAGTGCGCCCGCGCCGTGCGCGCCTTCCGCGCGCGCTTTGCGTGGGTGCAGTCCGTCAGCCCGTGGAACGAGGCCAACCACCGCACGCAGCCCACCTTCCGTCGGCCGCGCAGCCGCCGCTTTCTACAACATCGTGCGCCGAAGGTTCCCAGGACGCCGGATCGTGGCGCTCGACGTGCTGGACCAGCCGGGGTTTGAGCGCTACCTGACGGTGTTCCGCCGCACCGCGACGCGCCCGCGGATCTTCGGCCTGCACAACTACCTCGACGTCAACAACTTCCGCAACACCTCGCTCAAGGGCGCCGCCGGTCGCGGCACGAAGGGTGGCTGACCGAAACGGGCGGGATCGTGCGCTTCGCTCACACCCGCCCCTACGACGAGCGGCGCGCCGCACGGGCCACCCGCCACCTGTTCCGCCTTGCCGCCCAGCATCGGGTGACAAGTTCGCAGTTGAGGGTGCGGGTGACCGACGAGCTAAAGCGCAGGCGTCTGGGCTTTGAGGTCTGCCGCGCGGCTTTGCCCTTCGAGGGCGTTGGAGATGCGCGCCCCGGTGTCGCGCCCGCACCCTTCTTTGATGCCTGCCAGTCACACACCGAGACGATGCGCGACCTGACTTGACTTTCATCTGGAACGGATAAGAGCTGTCCGACAACCCCCTGGGGCAGCGCCAGCAGACGACGGCGAAGCTGAGGCTCATGAAGGGTTCCGTGGACGCGGCGAGGCGTTCCCAGCGCAGGCGCAGCCCACGGACAAACGCAGCCAGGTGAACAGGGCTCGAGACCCAGCGCACCGTGCCCAGGCCAGAGCTGCCGGAATCGGTCCGGCTGCGGCTGATGGTCGCCTCGACGTCGTCGCCAGAGCTAGCGCGGGGCTTGTCGGGGTCGTAGCCGCGGTCGGCGATCAGCGCTCGGCCGCCGTGGGGCCACCCGCGTGCCTCCGAGCCGATCCCCGTCTAGGGATGTCTTCACTTCACCCGCTGCGGAAGCGGAATTCTCCTACCCTCTGCCCTCTCGGGTGGCCCCAGTCTCCGATATAGCGAAACTGCCATCTGCAACGCTGCTTGCTGCCCACTCGAGATCGATGCGGCGGTAGTGAAAAGGGTCCCGCTCGGGGTAGGTGACGACGTTTACTTGGCGTCCCGGCTGGTCAAACGACTGTCCGGCCTCCGGCTCGAAGAAGGTCACAAAGAATCGACCCCCCTCCCTCATCACCTGCGACATCCTAAACAGACACAGTTGCAGATGGTTCAACGGCAAATGCGTGAACACGGAGTGCGCGAGGGCAAAGTCAAACAGAACGCCAAAGTCAACATCAAAGCGCGATGTCAAGCGGAAGTTGGCGGCAGGGACCCGATCCTCAACACCGGCGTGCGGAAATTCACGGCTGAGGGCCGCCCGGATCAGGTGCTCGTTGCTGTCCACCCCGAAGTAGTGAGCTGGGGCTAGGTAGCGGGCAAAATGAATGCCCCCGCGTCCCGCTCCGCAGCCGACGTCGAGCAAGTACGAGTCTCGATCCAATCCCTGTTGTACAAGATATTGGAACTGGAGTTGTCCGATCACATCCCACCCTCCACCGACTTGTCGGCGGTGGACCCCGGCAGCGATGTCTGCGTCTGTCAACGCGCGGCGGGGTAGGGGTGCTCTGGGAGCGACCTGTATGCCACTCAACCCGGGGCCACGACGGCGCAACACACCGACGAAGCGGCGCAAGGCCCCGGATGCGTAGGTGCCAAAGCCAAGCTTGAGACGCACGGCGCGAGCCTACCGCGGGGCAAGGAGGCGGCCTGCGAAACTACCAAGCAGGGCGTTTGGAGCTCGAGAGCGCGACGGACAAGCGAGAAGATGCAACACTGTCAAGGCCGCTCGAAAGTTGCCCCCGTAGCGCCGGTCGAAAGTTGACCCCGTGCGGGTTTGCGGCGCGCGTTGCGGAGGCGAAGCCTGGAGGGCGAGCCGAAGCGATGTGCGCCGCGCGCGTCAGTCGGCGGGGGGTGCGGGGCGGGCGAGGTCGCGGTCGCGCAGGCGGTAGGAGCCGACTTTGAGGGCGAGGATCTCGGCGTGGTGGACGAGGCGGTCGATCATCGCGGCGGCGGTGACGTCGTCGCCGAAGATCTCGCTCCAGCCGGAGAAGGGCTTGTGGGAGGTCACGATCAGCGAGCGCGCTCGTAGCGGCGGCTGACTAGCATGAACATCAGGTTCGCGGCGTTGGGGTCAAACGGGATGTAGCCGACCTCGTCGACGCTGAGCAGCGGGAGGCGTTGCCGCCGGTCGAGCTCGGCGTCGAGGCGGCCCTGGCGTTGGGCGTCGGTGAGCAGCGCACCCACTCGGTCGCGGTCTTGAACGCGACGCGGTACGCGTCTCCGACCGAGCCCACCGACGCGTCGACGCCGGCGTCGAGCAGTCGGCTGGTGAACGCGAACGACGTGTATTGGCTGCCGTTGTCGTGGTGGTGGATCAGGCCCTCGGCGAGCGGCACGC
>JALYMR010000147.1 GCA_030773615.1 Actinomycetota bacterium | reverse complement strand
TGTTGGCGCCGTGGGCGTCGGAGTCGACGAGGACCGGCACGCCGGCCTCGGCGGCCGCGCGCGCGTGAAGGTCGGTGAGGTCGCGTCGATCCGGCGCGCTGTTGATCTCGAGCATCGTCCCCGTGCGCGCGGCAGCCTCGACGAGCGCCTCGACGTCGACGGCGTAGGGCTCCCGGCTGCCGATCTTGCGCCCCGTGGGATGGCCGACGGCGTCGATCAGAGGGTGCTCGATGGCGGCGACCATGCGGCGGGTCATCGCCTCGCGGCCGACGGCGAACGCGGTGTGGACCGAGGCGATGCCCCAGTCGAGCTCGGCGAGCAGCTCGTCGTCGTAGTCCGGCGAGCCGTCGGGGAGGATGTTCACCTCGCTTCCCACGAGGACGCGGATCCCCTCGAGCCGGGCGTCGAGCGCGCGCACGCGCTCGATCTGCCGGCGCAGGTCGTCCGGGCTGACGTGGTTGCCGAAGCCGTGGGAGGCCGAGTGGTCGGTGATCGCGAGGTACTCGAGGCCCCGGGCGCGGGCGGCCAGGGCCATGGCCTCCGCGGTGTCGCGCCCGTCGGAGGCCACCGTGTGGCAGTGCAGGTCGCCGCGCAGGTCCTCCACCTCGAGCAGGCGCGGGGGCGCGAAGCCGGGCGCGAGCTCGCCGCGGTCCTCCCGCAGCTCGGGCGCGGCGAGCGTGAGCCCGAGCGTCGCGTAGACCTCGTCCTCCGTGGCGCAGCGCACCGTCTCGCCCGTCGCGTCGTCGAGGATCCCGTACTCCGAGACGTGCAGCCCGCGGCGCACGGCCGCCTCGCGCAGGGCGACGTTGTGGGCCTTCGAGCCCGTGAAGTGCTGGAGGAGGTTGCCGAACTGCTCCGGGGCGACCACGCGCAGGTCCACGGCGAGGCCGCTGTGGGTGCGCCCGCGGGCGCCCGCCTCGCCCGTGGCCGAGGACGAGGCGATGACGTCGAGCGCGCCGAAGCCGGCGATGACCCCCGCCGGGTCCCGCGTGGCGGCGACGACGTCGAGGTCCTTCACGCTGTCGGCCAGGCGGCGCGCCGAGCCCGCGAGCTCCACGCTGCCCCCCTCGCCCACCCGCTCGCGCAGCCCGGCGACGATCTGCTCGCCCACCGCGAGGGCCTTCGGGAGCAGCATCCGCGGGGCGGGGCGCTCGGCCAGGCCGGCGGCGAAGGCGGCGAGCACGGACTGCTCGAAGCGCTCCCCGAAGCCGCGGACGTCGCGCAGCCGACCGCCCTCCGCGGCCCCGTGCAGCGCCTCGAGGGAGTCGATGCCGAGCTCGTCGAAGAGCGCCTTGGCGCGCTTGGGGCCCAGGCCGGGCAGCCGGGTGAGGTCGACGAGCCCCGGCGGGTACTTCGCGCGGAGCTTCTCCGCGGAGGGGATCGCGCCCGTGTCGAGCAGCGACACGATCTTCTGCTCGAGCGTCTTGCCGATGCCGGGCAGCTCGGTGACCCGCCCCTCCCGGGCCAGGCGGGCCACGGACTGCGTCGCGTCGCGGACGTTCTTCGCCGCCGTGCGGTAGGCCAGGACGCGGTGGATGACCGCGCCGTCGAGCTCGTAGAGGTCGGCGAGCTCGTCGAACGCGCCGGCGATCGCGAGGTTCGAGAGGTCGGGCACCGCAGCGGGGAGCCTATGGGGGTGCGCCCCTGGCTCGTGCTGCCCACCTTCGACGAGGTCGCCAACCTCGAGCCCGTCGTGCGCGCCGCGCTGCGCGCCCTGCCCCCGGGCGCCCGCGTCCTCGTCGTCGACGACGCCTCGCCCGACGGCACGGGCGCGCTCGCCGACCGCCTGGCGGGCGCCCTGCCCGCGGTGGAGGTGCTGCACCGCCCCCGCCGCGACGGGCTCGGGCCCGCCTACCTCGCCGGCTTCGCCCGGGCGCTCGAGGGCGGCGCGACCCACGTGCTGTGCATGGACGCCGACGGGTCGCACGACCCCGCCGACCTGCCCCGGCTCCTCCTCGCCGCCGAGCGCGCCGACGTCGTGCTCGGCTCGCGCTACGTGCCCGGCGGCCGCGTCGAGGACTGGGGGCCGCTGCGCCGCGGCGTCAGCCGGGCGGGGGCGGCCTACGCGCGCGGGGTGCTCGGCCTGCCCGTGCGCGACCCCACCGGCGGCTTTCGCTGCCTGCGCCGCGAGGCGCTCGAGGCGCTCGAGCTCCCCGCGATCCGCTCGCGTGGCTATGCCTTCCAGGTCGAGCTGACCTGGCGCGCGCTGCGCGCCGGCCTGCGTGTCGCCGAGCTGCCCATCGTCTTCCGCGACCGCCGCCACGGGCGCTCGAAGATGACCCCGCGCATCGCCGCCGAGGCGGTCGTCGTGCTTCCGCGCCTACGGCGCGAGGTCGAGCGCGCGCCCGGCGTCGATGATGCGCCGCAGGAACTGCGCCGTGCGGGGGTGCTCGGGTGAGCGGAAGATCCGCTCGGGCGGTCGAGGCCATCCTCATCGTCGGCGTGCACGGCGAACGGGTGCACCTGCGCGGCTGACCGGCCTCCCGCGACGCTGCTTCAGGCCGCGGCCCCCCGGGCCGATGTCCCCGAGGTGGGCACCCTGGCCACGCTCGCCGCCTGGAACGCCGCCCCCTGGCCCGTCCTGCGCGGCTGGCTCGGCGGGAGCCTCGCCATCACGGGCGGCCTGCTCGCGGCGGTGTTGGGCGTGGCGAGCCTCACCGTCCCGGACCCCACCCCGGTCGTCCTGCCCGGGCTGCACACGGCCGGCACGCTCGGCGTCGTGCGCGAGGTCGTCCTGCGCAACGGGCTCGTGCTCGCGCTGCACGCCATGGCCTGCGTCGCCGGGTACCTCGCGGGCAGCAGGATGCCGCGCGAGGCGCAGCGCTACACGGGCTGGCTGCGCCGGCTGCACGACGGCGCACCCGCGGTGGCCATGGCCTTCGTCGCCGCGGCGACCGTCTTCTCCCTCGTCACCCAGGCCCTGGCCCTCGGGCAGGCCGGCGCCACGCTCGCCGCCCAGCTCGGCCTGACGCCTGCGGCCCTGCTCGCGCTGCTCCTGCCCCACGCCCTGCCCGAGCTCGTCGCCCTCTTCCTCCCCCTTGCCGCCTGGCTGACCGCAAGCCACCGCGGCCGGGCGGACGAGCTGCTCGCCGCGACCGCGGCCACGGTCGCCCTGGCCGCGCCCGTCGTCGTGCTCGCCGCGGTCGTGGAGGTGTACCTGACGCCTCGGCTGCTACTTCACTTCGTATAGTGGAGCAGGCAACCGCCGAAGGAGCCCCCATGGCCGGAACCCTCAGGGACGTCACCGACACGAACTTCCAGGCCGAGGTCATCGAGTCCGAGACCCCGGTCCTCGTCGACTTCTGGGCGCCGTGGTGCGGGCCGTGCCGCGTCGTCGGCCCCGTGCTCGAGGAGATCGCCCAGGAGCGTGACGACCTGCGCATCGTCAAGCTCAACGTTGACGACAACCAGCAGACGGCGGCGCAGTTCGAGGTCCTCTCCATCCCCACGATGATCCTGTTCAAGAACGGCCAGGTCGCGAAGAAGGTCATCGGCGCCTACCCCAAGAGCCGCCTCGAGGCCGAGCTCGAGCCCGCGCTCGCCTAGCCGCCACCCGTCGTCGTCCTGACCTCCAGCTCGCCGGCGCTCAGTCGCGCGGCCTGCGCGGCGCGCCCGCCGGCGAGCTCGAGGCCCTCGGCCTCAAGCCGCGCCCGCACCCCGTCGGGGTCGCCGAGCGCCGTCGCCGCGACGCTGCCGTCGCCCTTGAGGACCCGGTGCGCGCCCGGCAGCCCCAGCCGCCGCAGGCGCCCGTTGAGCGTCCGGGCCTGGGCGGGCGTCCCGCCCGACGCGGCGACGACGTCGCCGTAGCTCATCCACCTGCCCGCGGGGATCGCGGCGACCACGTCACGCAGCCGGTCGAGGTCCATCTCGTGCTCCTCTGGTCTGGCGGCCGACCGTAGGTCCCGGGGGCGCGCGGCGGGTGCCGGACGGGTAGGCCGACACAGGCCCATGACAGAGACGACACGATGAGCGGGCGCGGCCCCGACGAGATCTGGCAGGAGAGCCTCGAGGAGGGCCACCGGCGGCTGAGCCGCGGGAACCTGGGCCTCGCGTCCACCGGCCTGGTGGGCGGCGTCGACGTGATGCTCGGCATCCTGGCCCTGACCGTGACCGCCGGGGCGGTGACCGCCGCCACCGACGAGCACGTCGGCCACCTCGCCGGCTCGCTCGTCTTCGGGATCGGCTTCGTGCTCGTCGTCGTGGGGCGCTCCGAGCTGTTCACGGAGAACTTCCTCGTCCCCGTCAACGCGCTGCTCGCCCGCCGGGCCTCGCCGCCCCAGCTCGCGCGGCTCTGGGGGCTCACGCTCGTGGGCAACCTCATCGGCCTCGCGCTCTTCGCCCTCATGCTCACCCGCTCGGGGGTGCTCGAGCCCTCGACCCTCGAGGCGGCCGGCACCACCGCCGACACGCTCGCGCAGCGCGGCGTCGTCGCCGCGCTGCTCAGCGCGGTCGTGGCCGGCACGGTCATGACCCTGCTGACGTGGCTCATCCACGCGGTCGAGCTCGACATCGGGCGCATCGCCATCGCCCTCGTCGTCGGCTTCCTGCTCGCCGCGCCGAGCCTCAACCACGCCGTCGTCTCGTTCGGCGAGATGGCCTTCGGCATCCTGGCGGGGACGGCCGAGGCCACCTGGGCCGACGTGGCGCGCAACGTGGCCCTCGCCGCGGTCGGCAACCTCGCGGGCGGCCTGGGCTTCGTGACGCTCACCCGCCTCCTGCAGGCCCGCGACGAGCCCGACAGCGAGACGCGCGACGGCTCCGACGGCGCGCTCGACGTCGCGCTCGACGCCGCGGCGGGTCAGGCCCGAGCGACCCCGATGCGCAGCTCGCGACCGTCGATCGTGGCCGAGACGCCGTCCGGCCGCGGGCCGTCGCCGTCGTAGGCGACGCGCACCGCCAGCGTCTCCCCGACGAGGTATGGCTCGTGGGCGCGTGCGGCCTCGAGCAGCTCGGCGTCGCCCTCGAGCTCCAGCGCGATGCGATCGTCCACCGCCAGGCCGGCGCCCTTGCGCGCGCCCTGCACGGCGTGGACGACCTCGCGGGCGAGGCCCTCACGCCGGAGGTCGTCGTCGAGGGCGAGCTCGAGGGCGACGGCGTGCGCGCCCTCGCGCTCCAGGGTGTAGCCCTCGAGCGGGCGCAGCGCGAGCTGGAGGTCGTCCTCCCCGAGCTGGTGGTCGTGGCCGTCGACGACAACCCCGAGCGTCCGCCCCGCCCGCAGCGCGGAGGCCACGTGCGCGGGGTCGAGGGCGGCGACGGCTGCGGCCACCTGGGGCATCGTGCGGCCGAAGCGCGGGCCGAGCGCGCGGTAGTTCGGCTTGACCTCGAGCTCGCCGAGCTCGTCGGCGCGCTCGACGAAGCGCAGGCGGCGGACGTTGAGCTCGTCGCGCACGACGTCGGCCAGGCGCTCGAGCGCCGCGCGCTCGCGGCCCGAGGCCACGACGACCGCCTCGTGCAGTGGCTGACGGACCTTCGCCTTGGCCTGGGCCCTCGCGGCGTGCCCCATGCGCACCGCCTCGCGCGCGGTGGCCATGGCCGCCTCGAGCTCCTCGTCGCGCGCGTGGGCGCCGTCCGGCTCGGGCCAGTCGCACAGGTGCACGCTCGGCTCGGTCCCGTCCACCCCTTCGTAGATCTCGTCGGCGATGAACGGCGTGAACGGGGCGAGGAGCTTCGCGACGGTGCCCAGCGTCTCGCCCAGGGTGCGCAGGGCGCTCGCGTCGCCGTCCCAGAACCGGCGCCGCGAGCGGCGCACGTACCAGTTCGAGAGGTCGTCGACGAGCTCGGCGATCGCCCGCCCGGCGAAGGTGGCGTCGTAGGCGTCGAGGCGCTCGGCGACCTCGGCCGCGGTCGCCGCGGTGCGCGAGCGGATCCACCGGTCGAGGTCGCTCTCCCCCGCGTCGGACTGCTCCCCGAAGGCGGCGTAGCGCGCGTAGAACGCGTGCACGTTCCAGAGCTGGCGCAGGAAGAGGCGCACGCCCTCGCCGACCGCCTCGGGCGAGAAGCGGTAGCCGTCCCACGGCTGCTTCGAGGTGAAGAAGTACCAGCGCAGGGCGTCGGCGCCGAAGCGGTCGATGACGTCCCCGGGCACGACGGTGTTGCCGCGCGACTTGGACATCTTGTGGCCCTCGGCGTCCAGGATGAGCCCGAGGCAGACGACGTTGCGGTAGGCCGGCTCGCGGCGCAGGAGCACGGAGATCGCGTGCAGGGAGTAGAACCAGCCGCGGGTCTGGTCGAGCGCCTCGCAGACGAAGTCCGCCGGGTGGCGGCGCTCCGCGTGCTCCTGGTGCTCGAAGGGGGCGTGGTACTGGGCGAACGGCATCGCCCCCGAGTCGAACCACACGTCGATGACCTCGGGCACGCGGGAGGCCGGCCGGGCGCACTCCGGGCAGGGGAACCCGACCTCGTCGACGTAGGGGCGGTGCGGGTCCTCCAGGCGCACGCCGCTTCGCTCCTCGAGCTCGGCGAACGAGCCCACGACGGTGACGTGGCCCTCCTCGCAGCGCCACACGGGCAGCGGCGTGCCCCAGTAGCGCTCGCGCGAGAGGGCCCAGTCGACGTTGTTGGCCAGCCAGTCGCCGAAGCGCCCGTGCTTGATGTGGTCGGGGTGCCAGTCCACCCGCTCGTTGGCCTCGAGAAGCTCCGCGCGCAGCCGCGACGTGGCCAGGTACCACGAGGGCTTCGCGTAGTAGAGCAGCGGCGTGCCGCAGCGCCAGCAGTGCGGGTAGGCGTGCTCGTAGTCCTCGGCACGCAGAAGCCGCCCGCGCCGGCGCAGGTCCTCGACGAGGTCGCGGTCGGCGTCCTTGACGAAGCGCCCGGCGTAGCGGCCGATGCGCTCGTCGTAGGTTCCGTCGCCGCGCACGGGGTTGACCACCGCGAGGCCGTAGCGCTGACCGAGCTGGAAGTCGTCCTCGCCGAAGGCGATCGCGGTGTGGACGAGCCCCGTGCCGTCCTGGGCGCTGACGAAGTCCGCGAGCAGGACGCTGTGGCCGCGCTCGCCGTAGGCCTCGGCGGGGATGAAGGGGAACGGGGGCTCGTAGCGCACGCCGTCGAGCGCCGCCCCGGGGAAGCGGTCGAGGACCTGCACCCCCTCGCCGAGCGCGCGCTCGACGAGCGCCTCGGCGACCACCACCGGGGCCTCGAGCACCCCCGTCTTCGCACGCACGTAGACCAGCTCGGGGTGCACGGCGACGGCCGCGTTGGACACGAGGGTCCATGGCGTCGTCGTCCACACGACGAGCTCGTCGCCACGCTGCAGCGGACCGCCGTCCTCGGCGACCGCGAGGCGCACGTACACCGAGGGGTCGATCACGTCCTGGTAGCCCAGCGCCACCTCATGGCTCGACAGCGCGGTCCCGTCGCGCGGGCAGTAGGGCACCACGCGGTTGCCCTCGTAGAGCAGGCCCTGGTCGGCGATCTGCTTCAGCGCCCACCACACGGACTCGATGTAGGACGCGTCGAGGGTGCGGTAGGCGTCGTCGAGGTCGACCCAGAAGCCGATGCGCTCGGTCAGCGCGTTCCAGTCCTCGAGGAAGGTGAACACGGACTCGCGGCACTTCGCGTTGAAGGCCGCGATGCCGTAGGCCTCGATGTCGCCCTTCGCCTGGAAGCCGAGCTCCTGCTCCACGGCAATCTCCACCGGCAGGCCGTGGCAGTCCCAGCCGCCCTTGCGCTCGACGTAGTGGCCGCGCATCGTCTTGAAGCGGGGGAAGATGTCCTTGAACACCCGGCTGAGCACATGGTGCACGCCGGGACGACCGTTCGCCGTGGGCGGGCCCTCGTAGAACACGTAGGGCTCGGCCCCCTCGCGCCGGCGCAGCGACTCGCGGAACACGTCGCGCTCGCGCCAGCGCCGCAGCACCTCCTCCTCGAGGGCGGGGAACGACTGCTGGGGGTCGACGGGGCGGGGCGCCACGGCCGGGAGTCTAGGAACGGGGCGGCACGATCCGCAGGATGCGGTCGTCCGCCGCGGCGACGGGCGCGCCGTAGCCGTCGCGGTTGCTCGTCGTGACCCAGAGCGCGCCGTCGGGCGCCTCCACGACCGCGCGCAGGCGGCCGAAGCGGTCGTCGAGCAGCGTCGTGTCGCGGGTGACCCGGGTGCCCGAGACCTCGAGGCGGTGCAGCTCGCGTCCGCGCAGGGCGGCGACGAGCAGGTCGCCCGTCCATGCCGAGCCCCCGCGGCGCACGAAGGCGATGCCCGACGGCGCGACGGTCCGCCGCCAGACCCACGCCGGGGCCGCGAAGCGGCCGTGGCGGGTCCCGCGCACCTCGGGCCAGCCGTAGTTCGCGCCCCGGCGGATCACGTTGACCTCGTCGTCGCCGCTCGGGCCGTCGAAGCCGCTCGGACCGTGCTCCGTCGCCCACAGCCGGTCGCTGCCGGGCTGCCAGTCGAGCCCCTGCGGGTTGCGGTGGCCCAGCGAGAGCACCTCGGGGTCCTCCGCGCGTCCGCGGTACTCGCGGGGCGTCAGGCGCAGGAAGCGCCCGTTCAGCGAGCCGCGGCGCTGGGCGAGCTCGCCCCGGCCCGCGTCGCCCGTCGCCACGTAGAGCCGATCGTCCGGCCCGAAGCGCAGGCGTCCCGAGTCGTGGATCGAGCCGGCGACGACGCCATCGAGCACGACGGCGGCGCGGCGCAGGCGCCCCCGGCCCCAGCGCCACCGCTGGACCTGCATGCCCCGCGCGGTCGTGACGTAGAGGTACGCGAAGGGGCGCCCGCGGGCGAAGGCCGGGTCGAGGTCGATGCCCAGCAGCCCGCCCTCGCCCCGAGCCTGGGTCGGGACGACGGCGGCGGGGGCGCGCCGCACGCGGCCGTCGGCGCTGACCAGCCGCACCCGGCCGGGGCGCTCCGTGACCAGGGCGCGCCCGTCGGGCAGGAAGGTGACGTCCCAGGGGACCTCGAGGCCGCCCGCGAGGACCTCGACGCGAGGACCGCCGGCGGCGCGGACGGGCGGCTCGCGCTCGGCGCCACCCTGGGCGCTGTCCTCGGCGGCGGGAGGCGCGGGGGCCGGCGCCGCCTGCGCGCGCTCGCGCGCCTCGGCGGTCTGCTCGCGGCTCTGCGGCTCCTGGCCGCCGCCCGTGGCGCCGTCGTCGTCGTCCCCGCCGCAGCCGGCGAGGGCGAGGAGGAGGGCGGCGACCAGGGCGAGGAGCGGGGCGGGGAGTTCGCGCACGGCGCTCCACGATAGGCCGGGGCGCCCGTCTGCCTTCGGCGAGCGGGGCCGGCGTGACGCGGGCCGGGCGGGCGCCGGCGGGTGTGCAGGACGCCATCGCAGCGGTGGGGTTCTGCACGCGCGACGGCCGAAGGGGCAAGGTTGCCCCGTGACGCCCCTCCGGCGCTACCGGATCGTGCTCGGCGCCCCCGGCGTGCCGGTGCTGCTCGGCGCCACGCTGCTCAGCGGCCTCGGGAGCGGGGCGTACGGGCTCGCGCTCGTGCTCCTCGTGGCCGAGCGGCGCGGATCGTTCGCCGAGGCCGGGCTCGTCGCCGCGGCCTACGGGCTCGGCATCGCGCTCACCGCGCCCGTGCGCGGCCGCCTGCTCGACCGCCGGGGCATCGCGCGGGTCGTCGTGCCCCTCGCCGCGCTCGACGGCCTCTCCGCCCTCGTGCTCGTCCTCGTCGCCACCGGGGGCGGCGGGCCCGCGCTGCTCGCGCCCTCGCCGCGGTCGCGGGCGCGGGCACGCCGCCGCTCATGGCCGCCCTGCGCGCGCTGTGGGGGGACCTCGTGTCCGCGGACGCCCGGGGCGCCGCCTACGGCCTGCAGTCCGTCCTCATCGAGGCGTTCAACATCGGCGGGCCGCTGCTCGCCGCCGCTCTCACCGCGCTCCTCGGCCCGGCGGTGGCCGTCCTCCTCGCGGGCGGCCTCGAGCTCCTCGGGGGCCTGGCCTTCGCCGCGACGGCCGCGGCACGCCGCGCCCCCCACGGCCGCCCTCCTCACGCGGACGGTGCCGCCCGCTCGCTCGGGCCCCTGACCAGCGACGGCCTGCGAGTGCTGGCCGTCGCCTCCCTGCCGGCAGGCGCGGCGGTCGGCGCGCTCGACGTCGCCCTGCCGGCGTTCGCCGCCGCGGAG
>JALYMR010000146.1 GCA_030773615.1 Actinomycetota bacterium | reverse complement strand
CGTCGGGCAAACGGGCGTCGATGGGGAGCGCCATGGGGACCTCGAAGATCCACAGCGCCTCGATCGTGGCCCCGTCGCCCACCGTCTCGTCGCCCGGCTCGTCGGCGGCCAGGCGCCCGGCGGTCTGCACGATGTCATCGTCGAGCGCCGTGCCCGAGAGGGGGACGAGGATCGACCCGTACTCCGCCTCGGCGGGCTCCGTGCGCAGGGCGGCCTCGGGCACGACGACGCGCTGGAACAGCGGTTTGCCCTGGCCCGCGCGGTAGCCCACGTAGAGCGCGAGGCCGATGGCCATCCAGGCCAGCCCTGCCCAGCGGGCCGCCTCGTGGAGCGCCAGCACGCTGATCCAGGCGAGCAGGGCCACGACGGCGCCCAGGACGGCGGGCAGCGGCAGGTCGCCGCGGCCCACCCGCACGGACAGCGGCATGCGGTAGGGGCGCGGGCGGTCGGGCTCGGTGAAGCGCAGGGTGATGATGGCCAGGTGGGCGATCGTGAAGCCCAGCAGCGCCCCGAAGGCGTACATGCCGACGAGGAAGTCGAGGTCGCGGGTGAGCGAGAGGACGCCGGCGACGACCGCGGCGCAGGTGATGACGACGTACGGCGTGGCCCGGGTGGGGTGCAGGCGCCCCACGCCGGAGGGGATCTGCCGGTTCGTGGCGAGCTGGTAGGCCAGGCGCGAGAGCCCGAGCATGGCCGCGTTGGCCGCCGCGATCAGGGTGACCCCGGCCAGGATGCCCACGACGTAGCGCAGCACCTCGGCCAGCCAGGCGGGCTCGAAGGCGGCGAGCACGGGCAGCAGGGGCGCGTCGACCGCGTCGCCGCCGAGCGCGGTGGCCCCGTCGACCACGGGCACCGCGGTGATGGCCACGAGGCCGATGCCGACGTAGAGCAGGGTGACGAGGACCGCGGCGCTCGTGACCAGGCGCCGCAGGCCGCGCCGCCCCACCGCGACCTCGCCGGCCAGGCCCGAGGCGGACTCGAGGCTCGTGAACGCGACGGTGGCCAGGGTCAGGGCGTAGATCGTGTCCCGCCAGGTCGGGGTGGCGCCGAGCTCGACCTGCTGCACGAGCACGGAGGCGTCGAAGACGAGCAGGAGCCCGAGCACGATGATGAGCGCCTGCACGAGGAGGTCGACGGCCACGAGCACGGCGATGCGTCGCGAGCGCGTCACGGAGAAGCCGCGGATGTTGCGCACGGCGACGTAGCCCACGATCAGGACGTTGACGAAGACCTCGACCGGCCCCGAGCCGAGCGGGGGCCAGAGCACGGCCAGGTAGTCCGTGGCCACGTGGGCGCAGACCGCGATGAGGATGAGGAAGTCGAGCAGGATCGCCCAGCCAGCCACGAACGACCACAGCTCGTTGAACGCGTACCGCGCGAACACGGTCGAGCCCGCTCGCTCCTGGTGCAGCGAGGCGCCCTCGACGTAGGTCATCGTGCACAGCAGGAAGAACCCGCCGGCGGCCAGGAATACCACCGGGGTGAGCCCGAGCGCGCGGTCCGCGACGATCCCCAGCGCGAAGTAGATCGCGCTGGCCACGGACGTGTAGATGATCGCGAAGAGGGTGGGCGAGCCCAGGGAGCGGCGCGCGAGGGTGGGCGGGCGCGAGGGCCGGCGCGGGGGGGCGCCGGCGGCCATCAGCGCTCCGCCCGCATGAGCCACAGCCGGCCACCGCCGGCCGCGCAGAACAGCAGGCCGAGCAGCACCCCGAGGGCCAGCGGGCCGCCCCCGCGGGCCACCGTGACGACGAGCATCGCCACCCCGAGCACGACCATCGCCGCCGAGAGCACCCGCGCGCTCGCCCGCTGGACCTGACGCGAATCGGCCATCAGGCTCGGGACCTCGCCCGCGAGGTGCGTCCCCCGCCCGTCAACGGGCGCCCATCTCGGCGCGGGTCGCCGGCGCCGCGCCCGGGCGCGGTCCGCCGCGTGCCGCGTCGGATCCCGGCGGCGGCGATTCGATGATCACCCGGCAGGGGCGCTCGGCGAGCACGGTCTCGAGCGTCTTGCCGAACAGCGTGCTCCCCGCCCCGCGCGGCGGCAGGGGGAGCACGATCGCCCGGGCGGACAGCTCGCGCGCCTCGTCGACGATGAGCCGGCCCGCCTGCCCGGCTCGCACCTTCTCGTAGTGCCCGCTGACCCGCCGCCCGCCCAGGAGGCGGGCCTGCTCGATGATGCTCTGCGCCTCGAGCTCCTGCTGGGGCATCCGCGCCTCGATGGGCGCGGCGCTCGGCACCACGATCGTGACGAGCACGTGGATGCCGCGGCGCCGCCGCGATGCGAGCTTCACCGCGGTGGCGAGCGCCTCGGGCACGTAGTCGGACACCTCGAAGGCCACGAGCACCGACTCGTACTCCGCCTCGTGCTCCACGAC
>JALYMR010000145.1 GCA_030773615.1 Actinomycetota bacterium | reverse complement strand
CCCCCGCCCCGACGCCACGACCGGCCGCTCCCCCGCCGCCCGACGTCCAGTTCGACAACGACGGCAGCGATGGCAGCGGCGGCGGCTTCGACGACGACGGCAGCTAGCCGCTTTCGCGTCGCGGGCGCCGCGCGTTCGCGTCGCGGGCGCCGCCCGCCCGTGATGGTCGTCGCCGGCTTCGCGACGCGAGGGGTGGGCGCCTGCGTCGAAAGCGCCGCGCGACGCGGCCTGACTCCCCTGGCCCGGCACCCTGGGCCGGGTGGGACGAGAAGCCGATCATGGGACGTGAGGTTCTCGTCCCACCTGCGCTGGCAGCGCTCGGGCACCGCCAGCACGGCGTCGTCGCCACCCGTCAACTGCGGGCCGCCGGCCTCTCGACTCGTGCGATCGACCATCGCGTCTGCGCGGGCAGCCTGCACCGGCTCCATCGCGGCGTGTACGCCCTCGGCCACCGGCATGTCACCGCGCGCGGGCGCCTGTGGGCGGCCGTCCTCGCCTGCGGCGGTCCTGACGCCGTCGTCCTCAGCCACACGACCGCCGCGGCCCTGTGGGACCTCGTGCCGCTGCCCGCGCGCGTCGACGTCACCACGCTTCGGCGCGGCGCCTCGACGCGCGCCATCCGCGTGCACCGAAGCAGGACGCTCGACCGCGCAGGCGACGTCATCGCACTCGACGGCCTTCCCCTGACGACGGTGGCCAGGACGCTGCTCGACCTCGCCGACGTCCTCACCGAGCACCAGCTCGAGCGCGTGTGCCACCGCGCGGAGGTCGTCCGGCGTCTCGACGTCGGCGCCCTCCAGCGCCCCGCGGGGCGACGGACCGCGAAGCTCGACCGTGTCCCTCGCGACGCTGGCCCCGGCGGAGCCGCAGGTCACCCGCAGCGCCCTGGAGGAGCGCTTCCTCGCGCTCGTCGCCGGCGCGGGGCTGCCCCGCCCGCGCACGAACGTCCTCCTCCACGGCTTCGAGGTCGACGTCCTATGGCCCCCGCGAAGCTCGTGGCCGAGCTCGACGGCCGAGCCGCCCACCTGACCCCACCGCGTTCGAGCGCGACCGCCGGCGCGACGCCGTGCTCGGCGCGGCGGGCTACGGCGTCGAGCGCTTCAGCTGGACGCAGGTGACCAGGCGGCCGACGGACGTGCTCGCGGTTCTCCGGGCCCGGCTGGCCTAGAGGCCGGCTCCCCGCGCCGCCGCGCGCTCCCGCGCCACGGACTCCGGCTCGATCGCAACCTGGGGGAACTCGAGCTCCGCGCCGCAGCGGGTGCACAGCGCGTCGTAGAGGGTCGTGATCCGCCCGCAGTTGGGGCACTGGCGGCGCAGCTCGTTGCGCTCGACCCGGTAGAGCAGCGCGGCGGCGAGCCCCGCGAAGGGCAGGATGGCCGAGACGAGGAACCAGATCCAGAACGAGCTGCCCTTCGCACGCCCGACGATGCCGCCGGCGAGGCCGAAGCACAGGGCGATGAAGAGGTACGCGCCGCCGGCCATGCCCTCCCCAGGCTAGGGCTCGACCTCGCGCAGCGCGGCCCGCATCTCGGCCGGCAGCCGCCGGCGCACCCGCCAGCCCGCGCCGGCGAAGGCGAGGTTGGCGACGGTGGCGAAGCCCGCCTCGTCCGTGCGCAGGGCCAGCAGCAGGTGGGCGATCCGGTCGCTCGAGGGCAGGTCGGGGTCGTCGACCTTCACGCACCAGCAGAACACGCGGCGCCCGCGGACGAGCAGCGCGCCCGCCT
This sequence comes from Actinomycetota bacterium, assembly GCA_030773615.1. Lineage (GTDB taxonomy): Bacteria > Actinomycetota > Thermoleophilia > Solirubrobacterales > Solirubrobacteraceae > JALYMR01. The sequence continues at coordinate 8,302 of JALYMR010000145.1, read as the reverse complement.
CCCCCACGAGCCAGGTCCCGAGGGCGCCGGGCTCGGGGACGAGCCCCGTGCGGGCGTGCACCTCGCGGGCGCGGTGGTCGACGAGGTCGCCGAGCAGGCCGAGGGCGACGCGCTCGGGGCCGGCGCCCCCACGGCGCCGTGGGCGCACGACCTTCGCTCCCCGGGCCGCGTAGAGCTCGGGGATGATCCAGGCGTGGGCGAGGCAGCCGAGCGCCACCGGCGCCAGGAACGGCTCGATGGCCACGAGCACCGCGGCGGCGACGAGGAAGGGCACGACGTGGGCGACGGTCGTCGCCGTCCACAGCGCCGCGACGCGGTCGATCCGCGCGGCGTCGACCCGCGGGCGCCAGGGGAGCGCGGCCGCCTCGGGGAGCACGTGGGCCGGCTCGCCCGGCGCCGCGGGGGTCAGCCCCCGCCACTCGAGCGGGAGACCCACTACCCCCCGCTGATGGGCAGCCGCAGGATGACGAGGTCGGCGTCGAGCGGCAGCTCGCGGACCTGCTCGGCGTGACCCGGTCCCGTGCTCACCATCGCGAGGTAGCCGCGGTCGAGCTCGCTCCGGAAGGCCTCGACGGCGGCCTCGACGGCCTCGGGATCGTCCGCGCGCCACTCGGCGAGCGTCGAGTGGCCGGTGTGGTCCATGCGGATGAGTCGGGACATGCGACGAATGCTACGCCTGCCCCGCCACCCGGCACGCCGGACCGACAGCGGCTAGACGCCGAGCTTCGCCCGGACGAGGCGCGTGACCTCGCCGCCGTCGGCGCGACCCCCGGTCTCGCGCATGACGTGGCCGATGATCGCCCCGATCGCCTTCTGGTTGCCGCCCCGGATCTTGTCCGCGGCGTCCGCGTTGGCAACCAGGGCGCGATCGACGAGCGCGTCGAGCTCCCCCCCGCCGTCCTCCCCGAGCGCGCCGAGGCCCTCGGCCTCCACGATCGCCCGCGGGTCACCGCCCTCGGCCACGAGACGGTCGAGCACGGTGCGCGCGTTCGCGCGGGTCACCGCCCGCTCGGCGACCATGTCCACGAGCGCCGCCAGCGCGGCCGGCCGCACCTTCGACTCGGCCGGGTCCTGGTCGCCCAGGCGGGCGACGAGCTCGCCCGTCACCCAGTTCGCGAGGGGCTGGGCCTCCGTCCCGTCGGCCTCCAGCGCGCGCTCGAAGAAGTCGCCGAGCTCCGCCCGCCAGGCGAGCTGGCGCGCGCTGTCGGCGGTCAGGCCGAGCCCCTGGAGGCGCTCCTGCCGCGCGGCGGGGAGCTCGGGCATGTCGGCGCGGGCGGCCTCGACCATCTCCTCCGTCACGGCGACGGGGATGAGGTCGGGCTCGGGGAAGTAGCGGTAGTCGTGCGCCTCCTCCTTCGAGCGCAGCGACGTGATGCGCTCCGTGCGCGGGTCGAAGTGCAGCGTCTCCTGCACGACGGGCTGCCCGGCGCGCACGAGCGCCTCCTGGCGGGCGATCTCGGCCCGGATCCCGCGCTCCAGGAAGCGGAAGGAGTTCATGTTCTTCAGCTCGGTCTTCGTGCCGAGCTCGGTGCTCCCCGTGGGCCGGATCGAGACGTTCGCGTCCGCGCGCAGCGAGCCCTCCTCCATGTTCACGTCGCTGACCCCGAGCCGGCGCAGCGTCGTGCGCAGGAGGGTGAGCCACTCGCGCGCGTGCTCGGCCGAGCGCAGGTCGGGCTCCGTGACGATCTCGGCCAGCGGGGTGCCGCCCCGGTTGAAGTCCACGACGGAGGCGTCCGAGCCGTGGATGCGCCCGCTGCCCCCCGCGTGCACGAGCTTCGCCGCGTCCTCCTCGAGGTGCACGCGAGTGATGCGCACGTCGCCGAGCCGCCCGCCCCGGCACAGGGGCTCGTCGTACTGGCTGATCTGGTAGCCCTTGGGGAGGTCGGGATAGAAGTAGTTCTTGCGGTGGAAGATCGACCGCGGGGCGAGCTCGCAGCCCAGGGCGAGGCCCATCATCAGCCCGAAGTGGATCGCGCGGGCGTTCGGCAGCGGCAGCGAGCCGGGCAGGCCCAGGCAGCGCGGGCAGGTGTGCGCGTTCGGCGGGTCGCCGAAGGACAGCTCGCACGCGCAGAACATCTTCGTCCGCGTCGTGAGCTGGACGTGGATCTCCAGGCCGATGACGGGCTCGAAGGCGGTCACGTCAGCCGCCGGAAGCCGAGGGCGCCCTCGAGCGCGTGGGCGGCGTCGAGGACCCGGTTCTCGCTGAACGCCGGGCCGGCGATCTGCAGGCCCACGGGCAGGCCCTCGCTCAGGCCGCTGGGGATGGAGATGGCGGGGATGCCCGCGAGCGAGAACGGCACGGTGCAGTAGTCGTTGAGGTACATGGACAGGGGGTCGTCGGTCTTCGCCCCGAGCGGGAAGGCCACGTTGGGGCTCGTGGGGGTGGCGATGAGGTGGACGCGCTCGAACGCGGCGCGGAAGTCCTCGGCGATCTTCGTGCGCACCCGCTGGGCGCGGCCGTAGTAGGCGTCGTAGTAGCCCGACGACAGCGCGTAGGTTCCGAGCATGATCCGCCGCTTGACCTCGGCCCCGAAGCCGTCGTGGCGGGTGCGGGTGAACATCCCGACCAGGCCGCCGTCCTCGCGGCGCAGGCCGAAGCGCACGCCGTCGTAGCGCGCGAGGTTCGAGGAGGCCTCGGCGGGGGCGAGCACGTAGTAGGCGCTCAGCGCATGGGGTGCGTGGGGCAGCCGGACCGTTTCGACCCGGGCTCCCAGGGCCTCCGCGGTGGTCAGGCTGGCCCGGAAGGCCTCGAGCACGCCGGGCTCGATCCCCTCCCCGCTGAGCTCCTCCGGCACGCCGAGGCGGATCCCGTCGAGGCGCTCGGCGGTGGGCAGGCGGACCTCCTCGGGCAGGCCCACCGACGTCGCGTCGCCCTCGTCGCGACCGCTCATGTGCCGCAGGAGCAGCGCCGCGTCGGTGACGGTGCGGGTCAGCGGGCCGGCCTGGTCGAGCGAGGAGGCGAAGGCGATCATCCCGAAGCGGCTCACCGCGCCGTAGGTCGGCTTGAGGCCGACGATGCCGCACAGCGCCGCGGGCTGGCGGATGGACCCGCCCGTGTCGGTGCCCAGGGCCCACGGCGCGCTGCCCGCGGCGACCGCGGCCGCGCTGCCGCCGCTCGAGCCCCCCGGCACCCGGGAGGGGTCCCACGGGTTGCGCACCGCGCCGAACGCCGAGTTCTCGTTCGACGAGCCCATGGCGAACTCGTCCTGGTTCGTCTTGCCGAGCAGGGGGGCGCCGGCCGCGTGGAGCCGGGCGACGCAGGTGGCGGTGTAGGGCGGGCGGTAGTCCTCGAGGATGCGCGAGCCCGCCTGGCTCGGCACGCCCTCCGTGCAGAAGAGGTCCTTCACGGCGAGGGGCACGCCGGCCAGCGGCGCGCCGGGGTCGACGGGCGCGGGGTCCTCGGCGACCCAGGTGAAGGCGTTGAGCCCGTCGGCCGCGGCCCGGGCGCGGTAGGCCTCGAAGAGCTCGTCCGGGGCGAGCTGCCCGGCGTGGACGGCCTCGATCGCCTCGGCGGCGGTGAGGGCGGTGACATCGCCGACCGTCATGGCGTGCGGGTGTCGGTGTCCTCCGCGGCCTGCGGGCTGGGGACGAGGAAGCCGCCGTCCTGCACCGCGGGCGCCGCCGCGAGCACGACCTCCCGCGGCAGCGAGGGGCGCGGCTCGTCCGCGCGCAGGGCGTTCGTGACCTCGACGACGTGGGTCGTCGGCCGCACGCCGTCGAGGTCGAGCTCCCCGATGCGGTCCACGTGCTCGAGCACCTTCGAGAGCTCCGGGATCATGCGCTCCACCTCGTCCTCGGATAGCTCGAGCCGGGCGAGGCACGCGACGTGCAGGACCTGGGCGCGGTCGATCACGACCTCACCTTAGGACGCCGGGAGCCGCCATCCAGGCACACTCGCCTCGAACACCGGCAGCGACGCTCCAATGGTCGCGGACGGGCCGGGCCATAGTCAACAATCGCGGTCAACTTGGTCGCGGACAAGAGCACGGCTCCGTCCATTCGAGCAAGGACAGCATGGGACGAACGCATCAAGGCGCTGTCGCGTGGTCGAAAACCTCTTCCACAGTGCAAACGCGGGGCGTCGTAGGGCTGAGCCAATAAGCAGGGTCTGTCGAAGGTATCCACTCTGGTTGAGGCGCGCAGACGCAGTGCTCAACCTTCGTCACTCCCGTCGGAACCTTATAATTCGGTCCAACCGGGTTGCGCTCTAGTGACCAGCGGAGGTCTTCGATCTTCCGAAGATCTGCCTGCACGAGTTCCCAACGCGCCTTCACCGCCGCGTACTCCCCGGTATAGATGCGAGGACCGGCCACGCGTGCCTTGCACTCCAACAGATAGAGCGTGTTGCCTGCGACGAACGACGCGTCCAGATCCCGCCGCTTTCCGGGAGTCTGCAGCACTCGGTCACAAATCCAAGGGACGACACCAGGTCGCGTGTTGGTCGCGGCAATGACGTCTCGGTGAAACCTTATACCTTTCTCGTTCCCGCGAGTACCAGTCAGGGCTCCGACTACCTGGAAGACACCTTGGAGATAGGCAGGAATGGCGACGAGGTCAAAGTAAACGCACTCCACGGTGGTAAACATCGGCTTCAGTGGCATCTGGTATATCACGACAAGGTTGTCGAACTCGTCAGCTCGGTAGCTCATTTCCGCAAGCGCTCGCCGGACGACTCCCAAGGCCGCGTTCGCGGAGATGGTTCGTCGCTCAGTGCCTTCGACGTATCTCTGATACCCCTGAGCGATGTGCCTGATTGCCCCTTCCAGAGGTCGTCCGCGCGGCGACGGGAAATAGCCTCTCTGTACGTACTGGACGCAAAAGTCGAAGTTATTCGCGGCCAACATCTCGTGCCTCTTGGCGATAGCCCACACCACACCCAACAGTTCGTCCGCGTCGAGACGCGCGGCCTCGCGCACCTCGTTGGCGAACAGACGGAGCAAATTGCGGACCGGCCGGATGCTCCATCGAGCGGGCAGATAGGTGGGCGAGTTCACTTGGACGCGGTCGTGCTCCTGAGTTAGTTCAGCGGGGATGGGACGAGCCTCTACGTTAAGATCGGGAGTCGTCAGCGTAGAGAACACATCACCCACCCCGACGGCGCTGGTGGACGCCGCTGCGCCAAAGTTCGACAGCAGGTCCCCGCGTTCGCGAAGGCGGTAGTCGTACAGTTGAAGGAGCCGCTCCGTCTCCTGTTGTGCAGGCGTGCTCACCCAACCCCCGACTGTCGCAAGCACTGCCCCCTTTCCCAGCCGCCGGTAATCGGACGCCGTCCGCATGTACTCCGTGGCGAGAGCGTTCATCGTCAACAGGTCGAGCGCGTGCTCGGTCGTGAACTCGCGGAGTCGCAGACAGCCCCCGAGATCCTCAAATAGTTCGCTCGAGTCGCCGCTATCGTCTTCTCCACTGCCATACTTCATGACGGCAGCCAACAAGACGTTCCTCGTTATCAGAGCCCCGGCCGGCGACATCGCACCGGGTGCCGGCGGAGACAAGCGGCGGATTGTGTGTAGCCAGTAGCCGCGCGGTCTTCGACGCGCGATCTGGCGCATCAGTCGCTCGACCTCAGACAGGTGCGCTTCGAGCGCGATGGCGGCGGCCCCGTCGGCAAGCCCATCGCCGACCATGGCGACGAGTTGAGCACGAAGGTCGCTGACCGGTGCTTCCGCACGCCGAGGCAAGGACGGGTTAGAAGCGACGAGGTCCGCGAGCCTGACCTCGGTCTCGTCCATCGCGACTACTTGCTTTCGCTCAGCGTTCACCTAGCTAGCGAAGCTATGCCAACCCGCGGCCCAGTGGGAGGTACCCCCGCCCTACCCCGTCTCCGACCCGAGCGGAGTGAACAGCCCCGCCTGGCGCAGGAAGCGCCGGGCCACCTCGCCGTCGTCCTGGCCGTTCGTGACCGCCGCGTTCATCTCCACGATGACGTCCTCGGTCAGCCGACGGTTCACCGCGTTGACGACCTGCAGGAACTTCTCGCTCCCCACGCGCTCGAGCTTGTCCGCGCTGACCGTCATGACGACGTTCTGCGAGCCGAAGAGCAGCTCGGGGTCCTCGAGGACCTCGTAGTCGCCACCCTCGAGCTGCGGGTCGGTGGTGAAGGCGTTGACGGCGTCGACGTCGCCCTCGTCGAGCGCGGCGTACTGGGCGCCCAGGGCGAGCGGCCGGAACCGGGCGTTCGTGAGGCGGTACTGCTGCTGGAGGCCCTGGAGGCCGAGGTACAGGTCCTCGAACTCGGGCCGGGCGCCGAGCGTGAAGCTGTCGAGCTTGCGCAGGTTGGCGATCGACCGCAGCCCGCGCCGCTGCGCGAAGGCCACCGTGGTGGCGATCGCGTCCTTGTTCTGGAACGGGGTCATGTCGCTCATCGCCATGCCCCGCCCGTCGTAGAAGGCCCGCACCTGGCGGTAGGTCTCCTGCGGGTCGAGCCCCGAGACCTCCTCGCCGGCGACGACGGAGAGGACCGTCCCCGTGTACGCCACGTGGCCGTCGATCTCGCGCGCCCGCAACGCCCGGTCGAGGTCCGCGGCGGGGCCCACCCCCTTGCGCAGGTTCACCGTGTAGCCGTTGACGGCGAGCGCCTGACGCCAGAGCTCGCCGAGGATGCGGGCCTCGGGGAAGGCCTGGGTGCCGAGGGTGATGCGCAGCTGGGCGCCCTGGGGCTGCTGGGAGCCCCCGGACTCGACCTCGCCCTCCCCCGCGCCGCAGCCGGCGACGAGGGCGAGGACGAGCGTGAGCAGCAGCGCCCTCACGCTCGGCCGCGACCGGCCGGCCATCACTCCTCGCCGCCCGCCAGCGGGGGCGTCGTCCGGGCGCCGACGGGCGTCGCCGGGACCGCGGCCGGGACGGGCGCGGCGGCCGTCTCCGCCCGCAGCGCCTTCAACCAGCTCCAGGCCACGCCCACGATGACGAAGGTGAACGGCACTGACCCCAGCACGGCCGCCTGCTGGAGGGCGGTGAGGCCCCCGACGAGGAGCATCGCGCAGGCGATGCCGCCCATGAGCACGCCGAGGACGATCACCACGAGCCGCGGGGGCTCGAGCGACCCGCGCGTGGCCATCGTCCCCATGACCACCGAGGCGGCGTCAGCACCACTGATGAAGAACAGCGCGATGAGGACGATGGAGATCGCCGAGGTCACCGTGGGCAGCGGCAGGGCGTCGAGCGCGGTGAACAGCGAGAGCTCGGGCGTGGCCACGGCCCCGACGAGGTCGGCCTGCCCGCTCGTCTGCAGCTGGATGCCGGTGCCGCCGACGACCGCGAACCACAGGAACCCGAAGCCCGTGGGCGCCGCGACGACGCCCAGGACGAACTCGCGGATGGTCCGCCCCCGGGAGATCCGGGCGACGAACATGCCGACGAAGGGCGCCCAGGAGATCCACCACGCCCAGTAGAAGATGGTCCACGCGGCCATCCACTCCTCGTTGCCCACCCCGGTGCGCAGGCTCATCGGGAAGACCTGCAGGACGTAGTTGCCGATGGTCTCGATGCCCTGGGAGATCACGAGGATGGTCGCGCCGCCCAGGAACAGGAAGAAGAAGAACAGCACGATCGTCGCGATCGCGCCGAGGTTCGCGAGGAACTGGATCCCGCGCTCCACGCCCGACGTCGCCGAGATGACGAAGAGCGCGGTGACGGCGAGGATGATGACGACGGCCACCCCGTTGGCCTTCTCGAGGCCCGTGAGGTAGTTCAGCCCGCTGTTGAGCTGCAGGCCGTTGAGCCCGAGGGAGGTCGCGGTGCCGAACAGCGTGGCCACGATGGCCAGGGCGTCGACCGTGCGGCCGAGGGCTTCTCGTTGGCCCGCTCGCCGAGCAGCGGGCTGAAGGTGGAGCTCACGAGCGTGGGCAGGCCGCGGCGGAACGTGAAGTAGGCCATCGCGCCGCCCATGACCGCGTAGAGCGCCCAGCCGTTGAAGCCCCAGTGGAAGTACGTGTACTGGAGGGCCACGCCCGCGGCCTCCTCGCTGCGCGGCTCGGCCAACCCGTGGGGCGGCGCGGACCAGTGCGAGATCGGCTCGGCCGTGCCGTAGAAGAGCAGTCCCGCCCCCAGCCCGGCGGCGAACATCATCGCGATCCAGGAGGGCGTGGCGAACGACGGGCGGGAGTCGTCGGGGCCCAGGCGGATGCTCCCCCAGGGGTGGAGCACGAGGAACACGCAGAGCGCGAGCGCGCCGGTGGCGATGAGGATGAAGCTCCAGCCGAAGTTGCGGATCACCCAGCCCAGCACGTCGCCCATCACCGTGCCGAGGCTCTCGGGCCCGAGCAGGCCCCAGAGCACGAAGGCGAAGATCAGCCCCGCCGACCCC
>JALYMR010000144.1 GCA_030773615.1 Actinomycetota bacterium | reverse complement strand
AGCTGGCGAAGGGGAGTCAGCGCCTCCGCCGGCGGTAGCCTGGGTCGAGCCCCCGTAGCTTAAAGCCAAAGCGTTCCACTTTTAATGGAAAAGATGAGGGTTGGAGTCCCTCCGGGGGTACTCGATCCCCCGTCCGATGGTCTTGCGAACGTGTTCGTGCCCGCACAGCCACCGACGCCGCCCGTCCCCATCATCGAACTGACCGGTCGGCCTCCCGCTGAGACCACGACCGGCGAGGAGCGGACGTGCTCCCGGCCCGGTCTCACGCTCTACCACCGCTACGGCGACGGGCGCTACCGCTGCAAGCGCTGCGTGGGGGAGGCGGTCACCCGGCGTCACCAGAAGGTCAAGCGGATCCTGGTCGGGGAGGCGGCCGGCTGCTGCGCCGTCTGCGGCTACGACCGTTGGTGTTCAACCTGCACCTCCGTCACGTCGATCCCGCGGCGAAGTCCTGCGGCATCAGCGTGGCGCTGGCCGTTCGCTCGCCGCGTACCGGGAGGAGGCCCGGAAGTGCGTCCTGGTGTGTGCGAACTGCCATGGCGAGATCGAGACGGGCCTGCGCCTCAGCCCGCGGGCGGGGGCGACTTACACTGGCCGTCAGGCCCCCATGGTCTAGTGGTCAGGACGCCGCCCTTTCAAGGCGGAGATCGCGGGTTCGAACCCCGCTGGGGGTATCGCAGCTCAGACCGACCGCGTCAGCCCGCCATCCACGATGAGCGCGACGCCCGTGACGTAGGACGCCCGCGCCGAGCATAGGAAGGCCGTCGCCGCGGCCATCTCCTCGACCGTGCCCAGCCGCCCCGCCGGCACCTCACGCCGCGCGCTCTCCTCCACCTCCTCGCGCGACGCGGCGAGGCCGAACATGCGATCGGTGGCGATCCGCCCGGGCAGCACGCTGTTGAGCGTCACGCCGTCGGCGGCCACCTGCCGGGCGAGCGTCTTGAACGCGGTGAGCATCCCGGCCCGGTGGACGTTGGAGAGCATGAGGCTCGCGATCGGCTCGCGCACGCTCGTCGAGACCACGTTGACCACCCGTCCCCAGCCCCGGTCGCGCATGGCGGGCACGGCGCGCTCGACGAGGGCCATCGGCGCGAGCACGAGGTCGCGGTAGGCGGCCTCCCACTGCTCACGGGAGAAGCCGAGGGCGTCGGGGTTCGCCGGCGGGCCGCCCGTGTTCGTCACGAGCACGTCCACGGGGCCGCCGAGCCGCTCCTCGACCTGCTCGAGCAGCCCGGGCGCCGCGTCGAGGTCGGCGCTGTCGTGGACGAACCCGGTCGCGCCGATCGCGGCGGCCGCGGCGTCGATGCGCTCCCGCGAGCGCGAGGCGATGGCCACCCGGGCACCCTCGGCGGCGAGCTCCGCGGCGATCGCCCGACCGATGCCCTTCGACGCCCCGGTCACGAGCGCCACCCTGTCGCTCAGCCCCAGGTCCATGCCCGGACCCTAGATCGCCTGGGCCTGCAGGCCGCGGTCACGGGCCAGGCGGGCGCACCACAGGCCGAAGAGCACGACGCCGACCGCCGCGCCGAGCCAGTGCACACCGAGCGCGACGGTGACGAGGCTCGGGACGCCGGCCAGCGCGGCGCCCACGAGGGTCGGCGGGATGGGCAGGCGCAGGACGAGGCCGCAGACGAGCGCGCAGAGCAGCCACGCGGCGGGGCCGGCGACCCACCCCCACTCGGCGAAGAACGAACGGGGGAGCGCGAGGGCGAGAACGACCGCCACCACCGCCACCAGGACGGCCTGCAGGAGCGCCGCGCGCCAGAGGACCGCGCGGCTCAGGAGGCCTCACCCCGCCGGCCCGTCGCGCGCGTCGCGTGCTCGGTGCACATCCCCGCCGAGACTAGGATCGCGAGCGCGCGGGCGGTTAGCTCAGCTGGTCAGAGCGCCTGCCTTACAAGCAGGAGGTCCCCGGTTCGAGCCCGGGACCGCCCCTTCACGCAAAGCGCTGCGTGCGCAGCGCATCGCCTCCGACCCGCCTATGACTGATCTGGCGTCGCAGGTACGAGGCGGGTACGAGCTCGATCGCGAGCTCGGCGGATGGCTTCTTCGGCGGGAAGTCGGGGGGCGTCCTCAAGCTCCTCAAGCACATGTCCGTACGTACGCATCGTGAGCCGGGCAACGTGTCCAAGCTGACGGGCGACGTAGGCCACCTGAGCGGCCCTCGTGAAGCAGCAGCGAGGCGAACGAGTGGCGCAGGTCGTACGGCCGTGCCGGCTCAAGCCCGGCTCGACGAGCCCGTCGGCAAAGCGACGCTCGCGCCAGAGGGCGTACGCGTTCTCGGTCCACGGGCCCCCGTCCACGCGGGAAAGACGAGCTCGCGATCCCCGGGTCGGCCCTGGGCAAGCCGCCAGGCGGCGAGGTCGCTGCGCAGCGGGGCAAGGAGACGAACAGTGCGGCGTCCTGGTCTTGTCGGCGTTGGCGACGAGGGTGCGCTCATGGATGTGGCGCCACTCCAGTCGCCGCGCCTCCTGAGGACGGAGCCCTGCGTACGCGAGTACCGACACGAACGTCGCATCCCATCTTCTGAGCTCGGCCGAAGAAGCTGCGCGAGAGCGGCGCCTCCACGGAGGCCGGTGCCAACGGACGGACCTCGTCGCGGAGTGCAAGCGGGGTGCGTCGCACGAGGCGTTGCGGATTGGAAGGGATCCGCCTGGCCTCCGCGGCGTGCTGCAAGATGTTTCCGAGCAGGGTCAGCGCCTTCGCAACTGCGCTGGGCCCCGCCCCCGCACCCAATCGGTCGGCCTGCCACCGCGCGATCATCTCCGGCTCGAGCTCGCGGAGTCGCACGTCGCCGAGGTAGGGCTCGATATGGACGTCGTAGAGGTAGGCGTACAGGCGTCGTGTCTTGGGGGCGAGGTGCGCGCCGTGGGCGGGTGCCCATGTTCGGGTGA
>JALYMR010000143.1 GCA_030773615.1 Actinomycetota bacterium | reverse complement strand
GACCAGGTTCGACAGGTCGGCGCCGGTGAAGCCGGGCGTCTGGCCCGCCAGCGCGTCCGTGTCGATCTCCCGGGCCAGCGGCTTGCCCCGGGTGTGGACCTCGAGGATCTTCGCGCGGCCCTTGCGGTCCGGGCGGTCCACCACGATCTGGCGATCGAAGCGGCCCGGGCGCAGGAGCGCGGGGTCGAGGATGTCGGGACGGTTCGTGGCCGCGATGAGGATGATGTTGTCCTTCATCTCGAAGCCGTCCATCTCGACCAGGAGCTGGTTGAGCGTCTGCTCGCGCTCGTCGTGCCCGCCGCCCAGGCCGGCGCCGCGGTGGCGGCCCACGGCGTCGATCTCGTCCATGAAGATGATGCACGGCGAGTTCTGCTTGGCCTGCTCGAACAGGTCGCGCACCCGGGACGCGCCGACCCCGACGAACATCTCCACGAAGTCCGACCCCGAGATGGAGAAGAAGGGGACGCCCGCCTCCCCGGCCACCGCGCGGGCCAGGAGCGTCTTGCCCGTGCCCGGGGGCCCGTAGAGCAGCACGCCCTTCGGGATGCGGGCCCCGAGGGCCTGGAACTTCTTCGGGTTCTCGAGGAACTCCTTGATCTCGTGGAGCTCCTCCACCGCCTCGTCCACGCCGGCCACGTCGCGGAAGGTGATCTTCGGCGAGTCGACCGGCAGGCGCTTGGCCCCCGACTTGCCAAAGGTGTTCAGCTTCGAGCTTCCGCCCTGAACCTGGCGGATGAGCAGGAACCAGAGACCGACGAAGAGCACAAACGGCAGCAGGTACGTCAGCAGTGAGATCACCAGCTTGCTGTCGCGCCCTTCGACGTCGATCGGCACCTGCGCGGCGCGGAGGCGCTCGATGAGCTCCGAGCCGTAGTCGATCGGATAGCCCACCTCGTACTCGCGCCGGGGTCCGAGCGCGATCCGGACCGTGTTGTCCTCCGTGTCCACGACGGCGCGCTTGACCCGCTGCTCATCGAGATCAGCCAACAACTGGGAGAAGCGGGCCCGGTCGCTCGGGGGTTCGCGAGCGACCGTGCTCCAGACGAGCATCGCAACCGCCAACGTGATGAGGATCAGAGCGAAGTGCTTGGGACGCATGGTGGGCTACTCACGGGGTCGGGGTTGCTGGCGTGTCGTCCACGAAGGGGCGGACGGCCCCGCCAGGGGACACACGAGCTGGGCGGGCGCCGGGCCCTGGCGCCCGCCCAGCTCGACGTCGATCAGCCGGCCTCGTTGGGAGCCGTGGGGTCGACGCTGGTGGCGACGATGACCGCCTGGTCCGCGAAGTCGCTGAACAGCTCCGGGTCGAACCGGGGGCCGTACAGGCCGCGGAACTCCACGTCTTCGTAGTTGCGCACCGTCCCGATGACCTGGACGACGTCGCCCTCGGTGATGGGGGGCAGCGCGGCCGGGTTGAGCGACGGGGTGACAAGCGCGACCTCGTCAAGCTGCGTGCCGAGCGTGAAGCCGGGGCCGACGGTGGTCTCGACGCGACCGCTGACGGTGACGGTCTGGCCGACAAGGTCGCCGGTCTCGTCGACGACCTGCTCGAGCGTCACCCCTTCCTCCGCTCCGGCCGACTCGTCGAAGACGGTGAACGCGAGGGCGACGAGGGCGGCGATGAGGGCGATCACGGCCAGGGCGCCAACCCGCGAGCTGCCGGGTCGATCGCCGGGGTCGGTCCTGGACGCCGCGCCCGCCGTCGGGTTCGACGAGCGGGTCGCGCTGGGTGGTACGTGAGGCTGCCATGGGTCCTCCTTGGACGGTGAGGGACGTCCCGAAGGTCGCCGGCTCGCCGAGGCCGTACCGCGAGGAGGTCGTCCGGGTGACAGGTCCCCGCCCGCCCGGTCAGACGCCCGACCCGGGAAGCGCGGGCGCCGGGAGGCTCAGGGCGGACAGTGCCCGACGTCGGGGCGGCTCGCGGGGAAGCGGCTCGGCACCGAGCGAGTGCGAAGCTCCCCAAACACGGACTCGGCCAGTTCGACGTGGATCATCATGGCCTGGAGGTCCTCCTCGGTCACGTCGAGCCCCCGCTCCCGCAGGGCGGACCGGAGCGCCGGCACGTCCTTGTAGGCGACTTCGCGCACCTGCTCCTCGACCTTGGGAGGGTGCTCGTCGTTCTCCACCCAGACATCCCGGTTCAGCACCTCGACGCGCCCCTGAGCGTCGCCCTCCCAGAACTCGGCGGTGACGCGCAGGCGAAGGAGCAGGGCGTCTCCGCGCTCGTGCTCGGCGAGCCACTCCTCCCACGAGCTGTCACCGGCCGCCGCGTCGCTGCGCGCCCGGTCGAGCAAGTCTCCGCTGTCGTCCACCGTGGCGTAAACCGCCAGCCGCTCGATGCGCTTGGGGCTCATCGCGCGACTGTACCCGCCGGTGCGCGTAGGCCGGGACGCAGCGTCAGGCGGACGACCGGTCGCCGAGCGTCAGGGCTCCACGAGCCCGTGGCGCACCGCGTACCGCGTGAGCGCGACGCGGTCGCGCAGCCCGAGCTTCTCGAGCACGTTCGCCCGGTGGCGCTCCACCGTCTTGTCGCTGATCGTGAGGGTGTCGGCGATCTCCTTGCTCGTGAAGCCTTCGGCGATGAGCTTGACCACCTCGGACTCGCGGGGGGTGAGGGGGTTGGCGGGAGCCTCGCCGTCGCGCACCCGCTCGAGGTACTCGTGCGCCAGCTCCCGTTCGACCTTCGGGTACAGGAACGGCTCGCCGCGCATCACCGCCCGGCAGGCGCCGACAAGGTCCTCGTCGGCGGCCGTCTTGAGCACGTAGCCGGAGGCCCCCGCCCGCAGGGCCTCGAGGAAGAACTGCTCGTTGTCGTGCATGGAGAGGATGAGCACCCGCAGATGCGGGCGGTGGGCGAGGAGGTGCCGGGTGGCCTGCAGGCCGGTGAGCCGCGGCATCGAGACGTCGAGCACGGCGAGGTCGAGCTCGTGCTCGAGCCCTTGCGCCACCGCGTCGGCGCCGTCGGCGGCCTCGGCGACGACCGCGAGGTCGGGCGCGGCGTCGAGGATCAGGCGCAGCCCCTGCCGCACGATGAGGTGGTCGTCGGCCAGCAGGATCCGGGTCTTCA
>JALYMR010000142.1 GCA_030773615.1 Actinomycetota bacterium | reverse complement strand
CAATCTCGGCCCACAGCTCGTCATCGATCTCGAACCGAGACGGCACCTCCATGACCTCCGATCCTCGACGACACCGCCGAGGGATTCGAGGTCAAGGCGCCATAACCCTCTTTGTGAAAGCCCTTCTTAGAGTCCGGCGCATGAGCGTCCAGAAGGTCACCCGCTCGGATGGCAGCACCAGTTGGAGGGTCCGCTGGCGCGACGGTGGCCGGGGCAGCCGCCAGCGATCCCGGACATTCGACCGCAAGGCGGACGCCGCCGCGCTCGATGTCGAGCTGCGCCGCCGCCGGCAGACAGGCGGGCTGATTCGCATTGACGCGGGTCGCGAGACGCTCGACGAGTACGCTGACGGGGGCGTGGGCGCACGCCGCGCATCTCGCCCCAAAGACGCGCCAGCACTACAGCTGGCTGTACGACGTGCACGTGTCGCCGTACCTGGGCGCCCTGCGGCTCACGGAGCTGACGCCGGAGGTCATCGCGCGCTGGCAGTCCGAGCGGCTCACCGCTGCCGCCGGGCGTACCGCTGTGCGCCACGCGCTCGAGCTGCTCGCGTCGATGCTGCAGCGCGCCGTCGAGTCCCAGCGGCTGCCAGTGAATCCCGCCCGGCTCGTCAAGAAGGCGGCCCGGCCGCGCCGCTCCGAGATCCGCCCGTTGCCGCCCATCACGGTCGAGCGGATGCGCGCCGCGGCCAAGCCCCGCGACGCCGCGCTGCTGAGCGTCCTTGCGTACGCTGGGCTGCGCCCCGGTGAGGCGCTTGCGCTGCAGTGGGGTGACGTGCGGGACCGCACCCTGCTCGTCGAGCGCGCCGCCAGCCTGGGTGAGGAGCAGGACACGAAGACGGGGGCGCACCGGTCGGTGCGGCTGCTCGCCCCGCTGGCCGCGGACCTGCGCGAATGGCGGCTAGCCACCGGGCGACCCCCGGACCGGGCACTGGTCTTCCCCCGCCCGGACGGCGGGGTGTGGACGAAGACGGACTGGGACAACTGGCGACGAAGGACGTTCGCGCGGGCGCTGGTCGCCGCCGGGGTGGAGCACGCGCGCCCGTACGACCTGCGCCACTCGTTCGCCTCGCTGCTGCTCCACGAGGGCCGCTCGGTCATCCACGTCGCCCGCCAGCTCGGCCACGACGCCCGGCTCACGCTGGGGGCGTACGGGCACGTCATCGACGAGCTTGAGGGCGAGCCGCGGATCGACGCCGAGCGTGCCATCGCAACGGCGCGCGACCGGGCGCGTGCCGCGTGACCGTGGCCACGAGGGACACGGATTTTGCGCCGCGCTCCCAGGCGGTCAGCCGGGCTGTGCCAGCGCGCGCCGAGGCACACTACGGACGCACCAGGTTGTGCCTACGGCCGGCCTGGCGTCATTAGGGCCTTGGCCGAACCCCGCGCATTGCAGCCCTTTATCACGACCTGAGGCAACGCGCTGCAACGTCGACGCTGGTTGTGGTCCAGGCGGTCGCGGGTTCGAGTCCCGTCGCTCACCCCTCACGAGGCTCCGCCCGCGCGGGGTCTCCGCCTCTCGGGGTCGCGTGTCCTCCTGCCGGCAGCAGCGTGTGCTCGCGCTGGTCGCTCACATCGGCCGGACACGGTCGGGACGCTCGACCCCTCGCGAGCACGCCTGCGAAGCTAGGGGCGGGCAGCGGAACCTCGAATCCGACATGCCGCACGAGCGGTGACCCGCACATGGGCTCGAGGCGCGTGCAGCTCGCGCTGAGGGCGTAGAGCAGGACCGATGACTCCTCCGCCCGCCGCGCGTCTACCTCCTCGACAGCGAGCAGGCAGACTCAAGGAGCAGCGATGCGCATCATCCTCAGCGACTTCATGAGCCTCGACGGCGTCGTGCAGGCGCCGGGCGGGCCCGAGGAGGACACGGACGGCGGGTTCGCCCACGGCGGCTGGTCCATGCCGTTCTTCGACGTGGAGGCCATGGGCTCGGCCATCGACGAGGTCATGGGCACGACCGAGGCGCTGCTGTTCGGGCGGCGCACCTGGCAGGGGATGGCCGCGGCGTGGCCCGATCGCGCCGGCGACCCGTTCGCCGACCGCATGAACCAGATCCCGAAGTACATCGCCTCCCGGACGCTCAGCCAGGACGACCTCACCTGGTCGAACTCCACCCTGCTACCCGCCGACGACGCGATCGGCGCGGTCCGCGAGCTGCGCGCCCGCGACGGCGAGGGGCTGCAGGTGTGGGGCAGCGCGAACCTCGCCGCGCAGCTCATCGAGCACGACCTCGTCGACGAGTACCGGCTGATGATTGAGCCGATCCTGCTCGGCGGCGGCAAGCGGGTGTTCCCCGAGGACGGCCGGGCGCGGCCGCTCGAGCTCGTCTCGACGGCGACGGCCGGCACCGGCGTCCTCATCTGCACCTGCCGACCGGCGGGACGCTGATCCTGTAGAAGTCGCACGTCGAGTGCGAGGACGCCCGCCCGCCCGCCCTCGCGAGGAGGGTCGCCGTGCGCAACCCCATCGTCCTTCGGCTCGGCGTGGTCCGGCGCGGGCTGCCACCGGCGGCCCTGCTGCTGTGCGTGCTGGCGGCGGTCCTCCTCGCCGTCCCCGCCTCGGCGGCGACGCGACCCTCGGCTACCCCATCTCGCACGAAGCGATCACCTGGCAGGAGCTCGTGGGCGGAGCGCCCGCCGAGGGCCTGCGGGCGAACGCCCGCTTCGCCGCGCCCCGGTGAGCCCGGCCGGCGCGCGAGCCGTTCGTGGGCACCCTGCGGCTCAGCGGCGCCCCGATGGGGATGACACCCGGCTTCAGCACGCCGACCGTGTTCGGCAAGGACACCACGTTTCTTCCCGGACGTCGCGCTGTCCTTCCTCACCGTCGGGCGCGACCTCGTGCCGACGACGCAGGAGGTCATCGCGAACGGGACGTTGCCCGGGACGCGCAGCTTCTGGGACGTGATCGTGCAGCCGGGCCGCGTGTGCGCCAGCGCAAGGACCGGGGCTGGAGCCGCGCGTCGTTCCCCTTCGCCCTCCTCAACCGCCTCGAGGGCGAGACCCACCACGGCTCGCCACCTTCGTCTATCGGGGCGCGCGGGTCTCGCACGTGCGCTTCCAGGTCGTCGCCCAGACCGCGCCCTTCTACGTCGCGGACGCTTCAACGCGTGGGGCACCATCAGCGCGGCCTACGCCCGGGGAGGCATCCCCGACCTCGCGCAGCGTGCCCGGCGCCACCGGGCCGCCGTCGCCGGCCGGCTGCCGGTCGCCGCGTTCGACGAGCTCGAGACCGCGGTGCGCCCCGACCTCCTGGCGGCCTTCGACAACACCGCGGACGACAGCCTCGTGCTCCAGCGCGCCCTCGTCCACGGGGCGTCCTCTACCCGTCGGCGTGCACGGCGCACGCCGGGCCGCTGCCCTTCTGCGACGGGCTGCGCTTCGGCACGTGGTCCGTGTCGAAGTCCGCCATGCTCAACGCGGCGACGCTGCGCCTGGCGGCGAAGTTCGGTGCGGGGCTGCTCGACGAGCGGGTCGCCGACCACGTGCCCGCCTTCCGCCGGCCGGGGTGGGACGACGTGACCTTCCTCGACCTGGCCAACATGGCCTCCGGGCACGGCGCCACCCCCGAGGACCCGGCGTGCTACCTGTGCGACTACGACCGCTGGTACCTCGCGCCCTCGCGGGCCGAGAAGCTGGCCTAGGCCCTGGACTACCCACGTGCCTGGACCCCGGGGACGACCTACAACTACCGCGATCAGGACGCCTTCCTTCTCGGCGTCGCCCTCGAGGAGTACCTGCGTGAGAAGGAGGGCCCCGACGCGTCGCTGTCGGCCATGCTCGAGCGTGAGGTGTACCGCCCCATCGGGATCGCCACCGCCCCGGCGATCCGCACCGTCGAGGCCGACGGAAGCCCCGGCCATCCGATGGTGGTCTACGGGTTCCTGCCCACGCTGGACGACCTGGCGAAGATCGGCCTGCTCTTCACGCACCACGGCGCCTGGCGCGGTCGGCAGATCCTCCACCGCCAGCTCGTCGACACCCTGCTGCCGAAGCGCGCGCCGCCGCCCCGCGCGCTCCCCAAGGGGGAGGAGGGCCCTTCGGCCCGACCCTGTACCACTTCAACTGGCACATCGAGAGGTTCGAGGCCAGCGAGGGGTGCGAGGTCACTGCCCAAGATGCAGGGCTGCGGCGGCAACCTCGTGACCCTCATGCCCCGCCACACCGTCGGCATCCGCATCGCCGGCGCCTCGAGCCCCCCGGAGGGCTTCCAGTCGGCCGTGGGGCAGGCCCGCGTGGCCGAGCAGCTCGTGCCCTTCCGCCGGGAGTAGCGCAGCGACAGCGCCAGCCGTCTCAGGCGGGCCTCGGGACCGCCTGCTCGCGCAGGGCAGCGGTCAGGCCAGCCGGTGTCGGCAGACGCGCTCGAGCTCGGGGAGGGGGTCGCCCGCGATCGTCTTGTCGACGTCGAGCTCGAGCGAGCGACCGCGGATCCTCAGGGTGGCGACCTGGTTGTCGAAGTAGGGGCCCTCCGTCACCCGCCAGCGGACGCCCGGGTCCTCGACCCGGGCCGACGCCGCGAGCGCCCGGCCCACGCTCCTTCCCGCCCGGGAGGCGGCCAGCCGCAGCAGCCGGCGCTCGCGCCGGTCGAGGTCGTTGCGAAAGGGCGAGCAGACGGCCTGGACCACCCGGCTGCGCGCCCCCACGCGGCGACGGAACCCGACCTCGGCCAGGAACGCGTGGTGCACGTCGCCCCCGAGCAGGCAGATGGTCGCGGGGGGCGACCCGCGGCGGCCCGTGGCGACCTCCTCGAGCAGCCGGGCCATCCGCCTGAAGGAGTCCTGGAAGGCGGCCCAGTGCTCGAGGTCGAGCCCGCGCCGCACCCGTTCTCCCCACCCGGCCGCCCGCGCGCCCCATGCGCCGTCGCACACCGCCTCGTTCCACGCCTCGAGGTCGTGCAGGCCGGGGAGCATCAGGATGGGCAGGGAGCAGGCGATCAGCAGGTGATCGAAGTCGCCCGTGCACTGCTCCTCGAGCCACGTCCACTCGTAGTCGTCGATGATCGCGCGCTTGTGCTCGTGGTCTGCGTGACGGGTGTCGTGGAGCACGCGGCCCGCTCGGGTGTCGACGACGACGAGCCGCACCCCGCCCCAGTCCCGGCGGAAGCTCCACTGCACCCCCTCGGCCTCCCGGTCGGCCCTGCGGGCGAACTCGCGCAGGATCGGTCCCGCGTCCGGGGCCTCCCGGACACGGGCGAACAGGTCGTCTGCGCGCAGCTCGTCGGGCGGGAGATTGCCGAGGTGCTGGTAAATCCAGTAGCTCGCGATCCCGCCCTCCACGCGCTCGTGCCACCACGGCCGCTCGCGCATCTCCCGCACCCACCCCGTAGAGATGTTCCAGTCGTCGTGCATGTCGTGGTCGTCCCAGACCATCGCGCTGGGCAGGGTGGAGAGCAGCCACCGGATGGCGGGCTCTCCCCACGACTCGTGGTAGACCCAGGTGTACTCCTCGAAGTCCCGGACGCCGAGGCCGGGGGGCGCCGAGGTGTCGCGTCGGGCGCGGATCCGCTCGCGGACTCGCGGGGAGCCCTCATCGACGTAGACCTGATCGCCGAGCATGAGCAGGCGGTCGGGCCAGTGGTCGGGCGGCGCCCCGCGCATGCGGAGGGCGAGCGCGTAGAGCGCGTCCCACTCGTGGCCGCGGTCATCCTCGTCGGAGCTGAGGGTGTAGGGCGGCTCGTGGGGCAGCGCGAGCCGGCAGGAGCCGAACGCGACGTCGAGGCCGCCCCCGGGGGTGAGGGTGCGGATGAGGCTGGGCGGGAACGGCGAGTCGGGCTCGGGCCAGCGCCGAACGCCGTCGAGGTGCACCTCGTAGGGGTAGCTGCGCCCCGGCTCGAGTCCCGTGAGGAGCACGAGGGCGTAGTGGTGGCCCTCGACGTGGAACGTCCGCTCGCGGCGGCCGAGCACCTCCACCACGCAGGGGCCGGAGGTCTCCACCCACACCGTGGCCTCCGTCTCCCCGGCGTAGCGGTGCAGCGGGCCGAGAACGAGATCGGGCATGGCGGCATGGTCGCGTACTGCGCGCCCGGCTCCACCCGGTGCGGCCCGAGGGGGCGCAGAGGGCGGCCGCCTCTGGCACCCCGCGCTCTTCGGTCGGCGTCCGGACCTCGCGGTGCTAGGGCCGTTGCTTGGCCTGGCGGAACGACACGGCCATGGCGGCGCGCCGGGCCATCAGGGCCCGCCGCATGACCGCGTTGTCGCCGGTCAGCCGTCGCTCCACCCGCGACCCGGCGCGGATGCCAATGGCCGCGGCGGCGGCGGTGTAGTCGGCTTCGCGCAGCGCGCGCTGGAGCACGCGGGCGCTCAGCGCTCCAGCACGGTCACGGGGTGGGACGTGACGGCGTTGTAGAGGTAGCCGTGGTGGTTCCAGGGGACGCTGTCGGGCTGCCGGCGGCCCTGGTCGTCCGTGGCGCGGACGGAGATCTCGTGGGCGCCCGGCGTCGCGTCCCAGGTGAACTCCCAGCGGACCCATGCCGCGTCGACGTTCGGCCCGGTGAGCTCGGCGTCCTGCCACGGGCCGTCGTCGATGCGGACGGCGACCTCGCGCGGCCGGCCCTCGCCGGCCAGCGCCCGGCCTCGGATCGTGTGCGGCCCGGCGGGGAGGACCGCGGGCCGGTCGAGCTCGATGACGCTCATCACCGGCATCTCCGTGACCACCGGCCCGAGCGCGGGGTCCTCCGTGGGGTAGTGCGGGCCGATCAGGACGTACTCCGTCGTGTTGTACGGGGAGTGGAGCGGCTGCGTCGCGACCTGGATGCGCCCGAGCCACTTGATCCACGCGACGCCGACCCACCCCGACACCACGAGCCGGGCCGGGAAGCCGTGGTCGGGCCACAGCGGCTCGCCGTTCATCTCGAGGGCGACGAGGGTGTCGTCGGCGAGCGCCTTGGCCAGCGGCAGCGGCCGGCGCACCCGGTGATCGTCGAGGCCCTCGGGCATCACGTCGCGGGCGTCGTCGGCGAGGCCGGCCCGGTCGAGCAGGTCGCGCAACCGGACCCCGGTCCACTCGGCGGTGCCGAGGGCGCCGGTGCCCCACTGGCCGCCCTCGGCCTCGATGCCGTAGGTCTCCTTGAAGAACCGGCGACCGTTGCCCGCGCACTCGAGCGTCCGCGGGTACGTCACCTGCGGCATGTCTCGCAGCTCGGCATAGCCGACCTCGAGCTGCCGGTGCACGCCGCTTCCGTCGACGAGCAGGCGCCACGAGCCCGGATCGATGCGCGGCGTCGGGCTGTGCTGGCGGACGTAGAAGCGATCGGTCGGCGTGACGAACCCGTCGCCGAGCGCGCTCAGCCGGGTCTCGAAGTCACAGCCGTTGCCCCGCGGGGCGAACAGCTCGTCCGGCGTCGGCTTGACGATCTGCTTGTACGTCGCCCAGGCCGGCGCCTGAGGCAGCAGCGTCTCGAGCGCCGCGATCCGTCGCTTGGCCCGGACCGCTCGCCGGGCCGCCAGCCCGCAGGCTGCTGCCGTGGCCAACCCCGCGCCCAGCCACGTGGCGTTCCGCCGTCGCGACGGCGGGCGCCGTCCGCGATGCGGCGAAGCCCGCTCGCCGCCTCGACCCGCGTGCTCCTGACCCGTCACGTTCGCATCCTCGTCGCCTACCCCCAACCGCCCGTCCGGAGCGCCGAGTCCGCGCCCGTGCGAACGTGGGCGGCCTCCCCGAGACCTGCCTCAGCACCTCGGCGCTGGGAGGATCCGCTCGCATCCACCGCCCCCGCGTCGGGCTCGCTCGCGGCCCGAGCGGCCCGGCCCGCGCTATCCGGCGCGCCGGAACCGCGCGCTGCGGAACTGCCCCTGCGCGCCCGAGGTCACGGGCTGGCCATGGCCGAAGACCGCGGCGTCGAACGGGGCCTCGGCCAGCCGCCGGAAGCTCTGGCGGGCGAGCTCGGGATCGTCGGCGGCGGGGTGGGGGCCGACCCGGCTGAAGTTCGCCGCCGCGTCGCCGGTGAAGAGCAGGCCGCGCTCCTCCCAGAGCAGCGCGACGTGGTCCTCCGTGTGACCGGGGGTGGCGACGACCCGGAAGGGGCCGACGCTGGCGCCGTCGACCAGGGTGGGGTGCGTCGGCGCGGGCTCGAGCGTCCAGGGCAGGGCGACCGACACGTAGGGCACGAGCAGGTGCCCGAGGGGCGTCGCCGGCCGCGGCTTCGGCTGCTCGCGGCTGTCGCTCACGTAGGGGACGCCGGCCGGGGCGACGTGGACCTCGGCGCCGGTGAGGCGGGCGAGCTCGTGCGCGTTGCCCGCGTGGTCGGCGTGGCGGTGGGTGAGCAGGATGCGCCCGATGTCGCGCGGCTCGAGACCCAGGCCGGGCAGCGCGCCCAGGATCTTGCCCGTGGCGCCGGGCGTCCCCGTGTCCACGAGGGTGGGGACATCGGCGCGCACCACGTAGGCGTTGACGAGGGCTCGCGGGAAGGCGATCGCGGTGACGCCGGGGAGGACCTCGGTGGGCATCTCCCCGTCCTTCCCACCCGTCCGGCGGGGCAACCGGGCGGGCACCACCCGCGGGGCCACGCCCCGCCCCTTGCTCAAGCTCCCCGAGGGGTCGGCCGACACCCTGGGGTACCGTGTCCGGACTGCTCGACCACCGCCGCCGCCTCCCCGTCCCGCCGCTCCGGTCCGCCGCCGTCCGCCTGCTGGCGCTGGCCGCGAGCGTGCTCGCCGTGGCCGCGCTGGCGGCCTGCGGCGGCGAGGCCGAGCCCGCACCCGAGCGCGAGCCCGGGACGGTCGTGTGGGCGGTGGGCGACGGCGCCGACGGTGGCGAGGACGCGAACGCCATCGTGGACCTCATCGCCCGCGACCCCCACGACGCCGTGCTCTACCTCGGCGACGTGTACCCGAAGGGCACGCCGGAGGACTTCGAGGAGAACTACCGCCCCACATACGGGCGGCTCGCTGGCGAGACGTACCCCACGCCCGGCAACCACGAGTACGACTACGAGGACCCGCAGGAGGGCTACTACGCGTACTGGCAGCGCGAGCGCGGCAAGCGCATGCCCCCCTGGTACTCGTTCAAGCTCGGCGGCTGGGAGTTCCTGAGCCTCAACTCGGAGGAGCCCGTCGAGCCGGGCTCTCCGCAGCACACCTGGCTGCAGGCGCAGCTCAGCGAGCCCGGCACGTGCCGCGTGGCCTTCTTCCATGCCGCCCGCTACAGCGCGACCCCCGAGCACCACGGGGACAACCCCGACCTCGAGCCGCTCTGGGACGCCCTGGAGGGCCACGCCACGGTCGTCCTCTCGGCGCACGACCACAACATGCAGCGCTTCAAGCCGACGGACGGGATGACGCAGTTCGTCTCGGGCGCGGGCGGCCACTTCCACTACGACGTGGAGGAGCAGGACGACCGCCTGGCCTGGAGCAACGACGACAACTACGGCGCCCTGCGCCTCGAGCTGCGCCCGGGCGTGGCCGAGCACCGCTTCGTGCTGCGCGACGGGCGCGTGGTGGACCGCGGCACCATCCCCTGTCGCCGCTGACGGCGGTGACCGGACACCCCCCTGCGCCTATCCTGCAGGGGGTGCTCTCCATCTTCACGAAGCCGCGGCTCGTCACCCCCGAGGAGGCGCTGCCGGGCCGCAGCGACGCCATGCCCGTCCCCGAGCGCCACGTCGTGCTCGGCACCCCGCTCGCGCCGCCGTTCCCCGACGGCCTCGAGCAGGCCCTCTTCGGCATGGGCTGCTTCTGGGGGGCCGAGCGCGTGTTCTGGACCGCGCCGGGCGTCTTCACCACCGCGGTGGGCTACGCCGGGGGCTTCACCCCGAACCCGACCTACCGCGAGGTGTGCACCGGTCGCACCGGCCACACGGAGGCCGTGCTCGTCGTCTTCGACCCGCAGGCCGTGAGCTTCGACGAACTGCTCCGGCGCTTCTGGGAGGGGCATGACCCGACCCAGGGCATGCGCCAGGGCAACGACGTCGGCTCCCAGTACCGGTCGGCGGTCTACGTCGCGGGCCCGGCTCAGCTCGCCGCCGCGCAGGCCTCGCGCGACGGCTACGGCGCGCGCCTCGCGGCGGCGGGCCTGCCGGCGATCACCACCGAGATCGCCGAGGCGGGACCCTTCTTCTACGCCGAGGACTACCACCAGCAGTACCTCGCGAAGAACCCGGGCGGGTACTGCGGGCTGGGCGGCACGGGCGTGAGCTGCCCCGTGGGGGTCGCGGCCGCCAGGGGCTGACGCTCGCGCCTCGCGCGGGGTCAGCGTGGCCGCTCCGCTCGTTTCGGGCGGGGCAGCGTGGGTAAGTTGGCGCCCGGGAGCACGTCGGAAAGCGTGCGACCGTCCCCCTGTTGGCAAGGGCGAAGGAGCTCAGAACGGGTTCCGCCGTCGGCGCCGCCGACCCAGACGAGGAGCTCCATGTCCGCATCGCTGCATGCGCCCCGCCAGGCGCCGCTTACCCCTGACACCCGCACCCAGCCGTCCCCCGGGCGCCGGGCCGGGACCGTGTCCCGGCGCACGGAGCTCTACGAGGACGCCGTGAACGTCGTGGAGTCCGATCTCGCCGCGGACCTCCAGCTCACGGACATCGCCACCCGCATCGCGACGTCGCCCCGCCAGCTGCAGCGGGTGTTCGCCGAGGTGGGGGGGACGACGTTCCGCCAGCACCGCGCGCAGCTGCGCCTCGACCGGGCGCGGGACCACCTGAGCCGCGGAACGTCGGTGTCCGAGACCGCGGTGCTCGTGGGCTACCGGCACCCCGCGCACTTCTCCGCCGCGTTCCGCGAGCGCTTCGGGGTGGTGCCGTCCGCCTATCGCGCGGACGACGCCGCCGCGGACGGTCTGACGACGACGGAGGGCTGACCCATGGCCGAGAGCCAGACGACCCAGCGCAACCCGGTCGACCAGTACCCGCAGCCCGAGATGCCCGAGCAGACGCTCGAGCATCCGGGCCTCGAGTCGGACATGCAGCCGCGGCCCGACTACGGGGAGCAGACCTACCGGGGCAGCGGGCGGCTCGAGGGCAAGCGCGCGATCATCACGGGCGGCGACTCCGGCATCGGCCGGGCCGTCGCCCTCGCGTTCGCCCGCGAGGGGGCGGACGTCCTCCTCTCCTACCTCGAGGAGGAGGAGCCCGACGCGCAGGAGACGGCGCGGGTCGTCGAGGCCTCCGGGCGCAAGGCCGTCCGGCTCGCCGGCGACCTCCGCGACGAGGCCCACTGCGAGCGCATCGTCGAGCGGGCGGTCGCGGAGCTCGGAGGGCTCGAGATCCTCGTGAACAACGCGGCCTACCAGATGTCGCGCGACGGGATCGAGAGCATCACCGCGGAGGAGCTCGACCGCACGTTCCGGACGAACATCTACGCGATGTTCTTCCTGAGCAAGGCGGCGCTGCGGCACATGCGGCCGGGCGCGACCATCATCAACAGCTGCTCCGTCGAGGCCTACAAGCCCGAGCCCGCGCTGCTCGACTACGCGGCGACG
Source organism: Actinomycetota bacterium (assembly GCA_030773615.1). Taxonomy (GTDB): domain Bacteria; phylum Actinomycetota; class Thermoleophilia; order Solirubrobacterales; family Solirubrobacteraceae; genus JALYMR01. Next base: position 631 of record JALYMR010000142.1, on the reverse strand, counting down.
AAGGGGGCCATCGTGAACTTCACGAAGGGCCTCGCCCAGGAGGTGATCCAGCGCGGGATCCGGGTCAACTCCGTCGCGCCCGGGCCCGTCTGGACCCCGCTCATCCCGGCCACGATGCCCGCCGAGCAGGTCAAGAGCTTCGGCGCGCAGTCGCCCATCGGCCGTCCGGCCCAGCCCGCGGAGCTCGCGCCCGCGTACGTGTTCCTCGCCTCGCAGGAGTCGAGCTACGTCAACGGCGAGACGCTGGGCGTCACCGGCGGCATGCCGATCCCCTAGCTGTAGGCGGCAGCGGTCTTGTTTCTGTCGGCCAGGCGCTGGAGGGGCGCCTGGCCGTTGAGCGACCGGTGCGGGCGCTGGGTGTTGTAGCGGGTCAAAAGGCGGCGAGGGCGGCGCCGCTGCTGGGTGCTGGTGGGGTAGGGGCGCTTGGAGGCCCAGCCGGCGAGCGGCGTGCGGAGAAAGCGCTCTGCCGTGCCGTTGGTGCGCGGCCGGTAGGGGCGGGTGAACAGGTGGCGGATGCTGAGCGCTGCGCAGGCCTTGCGGTGCAGCGTCGAGCGGTAGCCGGCGCCGTTGTCCGGGGATGAAGATTCGGTCCGACCCCGCCGCGAGCATCTGGGCTCCCGGGACAAGGGGC
>JALYMR010000141.1 GCA_030773615.1 Actinomycetota bacterium | reverse complement strand
CGCGGCGACCCGCGCGCACTGCAGCGACGACAGGGGCGGGGCCGCTGCGCCCGCCCGCCGCACGAGCTCCTCCTCGAGCCAGCTCCACCCCACCACCCGCGACCCGAGGACGAGCCCGCCCTCGACGAGCTCGGCCCGGTAGCGCTCGGCGTCCGCCGCGGTGGGCACGACGAGCACGGCCCCCTCGTCGGCGACGGCGCGGAAGGCATCGAGCACCTCGCGCGCCTTCTCCGAGTTCGCCGGGCCGGTGACGAGGGTGAGCGACACACCGGAAGGGTGCCGGCCGGCCCGGACGGCTCCGGCGCCGCGAGGGGCGCACCGGGGTCGGTGGCTACAGGCCGAAGGCCCGCAGGAGGCGGGCGAAGTCCTCGGGCGGGAGGCTGCCGCCGGTGGCCCGGTCGTGCCCGTGGGCGACCTCGCCCTCCACCCCGGGCAGGGCGTCGCGCAGGAGCGTGAGCAGCGAGCCCTCGCCGCCGCGCAGCGCGAAGTTGACCCGGCCCGGGAGGTAGTCGTCATTCGCGGCCATCACCGCCCGGGGCGCGAGGCGCCGGGCCCAGGTCGTGGCCACCAGGGGGTGGACCTGGCACGGGCTCGCGAAGCGGATCAGCGCGACCCCCTCCCCCAGCCTCGGGGCGGTGCGGACGACCCGGTCGAACTCCGCCTTCCACGCCGCCTTGGCCTCCTCGAGCTGCGCGACGCGTGGGTCGGCGAGGGCCTCCGCGGGACTCTCCGCGTCGACGAGCACGCCGAGCGCCTCGCGCACGGGGCCGTCGGGGAGGCGCCGGGGGGCGTTCACGAGGCTCGCCAGCCTGCGGACGGCGGTCTTCGGTGCGCCCGCGACCTCCGGGAGGCGGAAGGCGTCCGCCCCCAGGTCGCCGCTCGCGCCCACGGCGGCAAGCCACGCGGGCTGGCCCGGCTCGACCCGGCGCATGAGGGCGGCCGTCGGCACCTCGGGCACCTCGCCGTAGCCCGAGACGAAGACCTGGTCCTCGCGGGGCGCCGTCTCGGGCTGGTGATGGTCGACGATGAGCGCCGGCCGCCCGAGGGGTCGCATGCCCCAGTCGAGGACGGCGAGCGCCCCGTCGAGCAGCGGCGCGTGCTCGGCGAACGGGGTCTGCCCCCGGCCGAGGAGGACGGCGGTGTCGGCCCCCTCGCCCCGGGCGCGCAGCGCGATCGCCCCGGCGGCGAGCCCGTCGGCGTCCGTGTGGGGGACGACGGCCACGGCGTTGCGCAGCGCCTGGCGGGCGCGGGTGAGGTGGATGTCGAGGTCGGTCGCCTGCACGGGCCGGACGTCCCCCTCCGCGCGCGCCCAGGAACGGATCGTGGCGCAGGGGTCGGGGTACGCCGACGCCATGCGCCTCGGCTTCGCCGTGAAGGTCCTGGGGGCGGACGGCCTGCCCTCGCACGACACCCGCCGCCACCAGTCCGACCCCCACCTGCGGGTGTCGCTCGAGTTCCTCGCGGCCATCCTCGACTACCTCGACGACCACAACATCCGCATGTACCGGATGGCGACGGGGCTCGCGCCCTACGCGTCGCACCCCGAGCTCACCCGCTTCCGCAGCCAGCCCCAGGAGGCCGCGGAGGAGCTCGCCCGGGTCGGCCGCCGCGCGCGCGAGCTCGACATCCGCCTCTCGACCCACCCCGGCCAGTACACGGTGCTGAACTCGGAGGACGAGCGCATCCAGCGCCTGGCCGTGGAGGAGCTCGAGGTCCAGGCCGAGCTCATGGACGGCATGGGCCTCGGGCCCGAGGCCGTCGTCATCCTCCACGTGGGCGGGATGGCCGGGGGCGTCGAGGCCGCCTCGGACCGCTTCGTGCGGGGCTTCGAGATGCTCTCGGAGGCCGCCCGGCGCCGGCTCGTCATCGAGAACGACGACCGGGTGTTCGCCCTGCGCGACGCCCTGCGCGTGGGCGAGCGGATCGGGCGGCCCGTCTGCTGGGACATCCTGCACCACCACTGCCACGACCCGGACGACATCCCCGACCGCGAGGCGCTCGAGCTCGCGCTGGGGACGTGGCCGCAGGGCGTGCGTCCGAAGATCCACTACTCCACGCCGAAGACGGCGATGGAGGAGCGCAAGCGCAAGGTGGGCCGGCGGGTCGAGCGCAGCCTCGTGCTGCCCCAGCTGCGCGCCCACGCCGACGTCATCGACCCGATCGCCTTCGAGCACTTCGTCACGGAGACCGCCCGCGGCCTCGAGTTCGACGTCATGCTCGAGGCGAAGGCCAAGGACCTCGCGCTCCTGCGCCTGCGCGAGCAGCTCGCGGCGCGGGGCGTCGAGCTCGAGCGTCCCGGGAGGCGGGGGGTGGCCGCCGAGGAGAAGCCTGTCGCGGCGTAGCCCGCCTAGGCGCCGGTCCGGACGCGGCCCGCCGCCCGCAGGAGCCGCCGGGCCGCCCCGCCGGGGTCGCCGCTGCCCAGGAGGACGACGACCCGGCGCCGGCCGCCCTGGCGCACGACGGCGATGAGGCAGCGCCCCGCGCGCGGCGTCCACCCTGTCTTCAGCCCGAGCACCCCGGGGTCGCCGCGCTGGAGCAGGGGGTTCGTCGTCGCGAGCCAGCGCAGCCCGAGGCGGCCGATGCGCACGCGCACGGAGCGCTTGCGCGCGATGGCCGCGATGCGGCGCTCGTCCATCGCGCGGACGGCGAGCTCCCCGAGGTCGGCGGGGCACGACCGGTCCTGCGCGCTCAGCCCGTGCGGGGTGGCGAAGCGCGTGCACGCGAGGCCGAGGGCCCGCGCGCGGGCGTTCATGCGGGCGACGAAGCGGCGCTGGGAGCCCGCGACGTGCGCGGCGAGCGCCACGGCGGCGTCGTTGCCCGAGCTCATGAGCAGGCCGTGCAGGAGCGTCTCGACGCGCACCCGCCGCCCGGGCGGGAGGAACCCCATGCGCGAGCCCCGCACCTGCTCGGCGGCGGCGGGCACCCGGACGACGTCGCGCGGGCGGGTGCGCTCCACGACGAGCAGGGCGGTCATGACCTTCGTGAGGCTTGCGATGGAGCGCGTCCGTCTCGGGTGGCGGCGCCAGAGGACCCGCCCGTCGTCGAGGTCGAAGGCGATGCCCGCGGCGGCGGGGGTGCCCAAACCCACGCGGGCGAGCGGGTCGGGGCCGGCGAAGCGCAGCGTCCGTCGCGTCGCCTCGGCCGGCGGGTCCCCCGGCTCGAGGAGCGGTCGCCGGCGATCGTCGCTCGGTGCGGGGCGTGGGGCGGAGGGCACGGC
>JALYMR010000140.1 GCA_030773615.1 Actinomycetota bacterium | reverse complement strand
CAGCCGACGAGCGCGCGCTGGCCCAGGCCGAGCGGGCGATCGGCGAGACCGCCGAGCACCACGCCGGCGTGCGGCTGCGCGCCGCGGCGTAGCCCGCGGCGCTTCGCGAAAGCTCGCATTCGTTAGCATCCGCACGTGTCTGCCCGCACCACGACCCGCTGGATCGTGGAGTTCGCCCGGGGCTCGCGCGACATGCGCGACCGGCTCGGGGGCAAGGGCGCCAACGTCGCGGAGATGACGCGGATCCTGGGCCGACCGGGTGCCGGCCGGGTTCACGATCACGACCGACGCCTGCGTCGCCTACCTGGGCGCGGGGCGCACGGCGCCCGAGGGGCTCGCCGGGGAGGTCGACGAGGCGCTCGCGCGCCTCGAGGAGCAGGCCGGCAAGCGGCTCGGCGACCCCGAGGACCCCCTGCTCGTCTCCGTGCGCTCGGGGGCGCGCGAGTCCATGCCCGGCATGCTCGACACCGTCCTGAACCTCGGGCTGAACGACCGCTCGGTCGAGGGCCTCGCGCGCCGGACGGGCAACCAGCGCTTCGCCTGGGACTCCTTCCGGCGCTTCGTGCAGATGTTCGGCACCGTCGTGCGCGGCGTGCCCGGCGAGCGCTTCGAGCGCGACATCGCAGCCGTCAAGCGCGAGCGGGGGGTGCGACTCGACACAGAGCTCGACCCGGGGGCGCTGCGCGAGCTCGTGGTGCGCTTCAGGGGGCGCTACGCGTTCCCGGAGGACCCGCGCGAGCAGCTCGAGCAGGCGATCCTCGCCGTGTTCGACTCGTGGATGGGCCAGCGCGCCGTGCGCTACCGGCGCCTGGAGCGCATCCCGGACAGCTGGGGCACCGCGGTCAACGTGCAGCAGATGGTCTTCGGCAACAAGGGGGCGACCTCGGGCTCCGGGGTGGCCTTCAGCCGCGACGAGATCACCGGCGCCCCTGAGCCCTCCGGCGACTTCCTGGTCGACGCGCAGGGCGAGGACGTCGTCTCGGGCGTGCGCAACACCCAGGACCTCGCCGACCTGGCCCGCCTGCTGCCAGACGTCCACGCCGAGCTCCTGGAGATCCTGCGCACGCTCGAGCGCCACTACCGCGACATGCAGGACACGGAGTTCACCGTGGAGGAGGGCCGGCTGTACCTGCTGCAGACGCGCAGCGCGAAGCGCCCTGCCCAGGCCGCGGTGCGCTTCGCGGTCGACGCGGTGGCGGAGGGCCTGCTCGACCGCGCGCAGGCCATCGCCACGATCGACGCCGACCGCCTCGACGCGCTGCTGCACCCGACCTTCGACCCCCACGCGGAGGTCGCGGTGCTCACGAAGGGCGTCGCCGCCTCGCCGGGCGCGGCGAAGGGCGAGGTCGTCTTCACCGCCGAGGACGCGGTGGCGGCCGCCGCGCAGCGCCGCGACGTCATCCTCGTGCGCCCGTTCACCGAGGCGGAGGACGTCGCCGGCTTCCACGCCGCTCGGGGGATCCTCACGAGCGAGGGGGGCAAGGCCTCGCACGCGGCGCTCGTGGCCCGCGGCATGGGCAAGCCGTGCGTGGCCGGCGCCTCGGAGCTCGAGATCGACCCCGAGGCGGGCGAGGTGCGCAAGGACGGCGAGGTCGTCCTGCGCGCGGGCGGGACGCTCGCCCTCGACGGGACCGCGGAGACCGTGACGCTCGACGCCCCGCCGCTCGTCGAGGCGCAGGTCAGCGCCCACTTCGAGCAGGTCCTGGCCTGGAGCGACGAGCTGCGCTCCCTCGGGGTGCGGGCGAACGCCGACACCCGGGAGGACGCCGTGCGCGCCCGGGAGTTCGGCGCGGAGGGCATCGGCCTGTGCCGCACGGAGCACATGTTCGCCGGCGCCGACCGCATGCCGAAGATGCGGGCGATGATCATGGCCGACACGGACGGGGCCCGCGCCGCCGCCCTCGCCGAGCTCCTGCCCCTCCAGCAGCAGGACTTCGAGGGCCTGCTCGAGGCGATGGAGGGCCAGCCCGTGACGATCCGGCTGCTCGACCCGCCGCTGCACGAGTTCCTGCCCGACCGCGCCACCCTGCAGGCCGGGCTCGAGCGCGCCCGCATCGAGGCCAGCCCGGAGGTGCCCGAGCTCGAGCGCACCTTCGAGCGGGTGCGCAGCCTCGAGGAGGTCAACCCGATGCTGGGCAGTCGCGGGGTGCGTCTCGGGATCCTGCGCCCCCAGGTCGCCGAGATGCAGGTCCAGGCCATCATGCGCGCCGCGCTCGCGGTGCGGGGCCGCAGCGGACACCCCCCGCACCTCGAGATCATGATCCCGCTCGTGGCCTACGAGCGCGAGCTCGAGCTCGTGCGCGACCTCGTGCTGCGGGTGGGGCACGAGGAGGGGCTCGAGCACCCCGCGGACTTCACCATCGGCACGATGATCGAGCTGCCCCGCGCGTGCACGCTCGCCGAGCAGATCGCGGAGTACGCCGACTTCTTCTCGTTCGGGACGAACGACCTCACCCAGACCGCGCTCGGGTTCTCGCGCGACGACATCGAGGGGCGCATCCTTGAGCGCTACCTCGAGCTGGGGATCTTCGACCGCTCCCCGTTCGAGACGATCGACGCCCCGGGCGTCGGTCAGCTCCTGCGCATGGGGGCGTGGCTGGGACGCAAGACGCGCCCGGACCTCGAGCTCGGCGTGTGCGGCGAGCACGGGGGTGACCCCGACTCCATCGACTTCTTCCACCACTCGGGCCTCGACTACGTCTCCTGCTCGCCGTTCCGGGTCCCCGTGGCCCGGGTGGCGGCCGCGCAGGCAGCGATCCGCGCCGGCGGCTGAGCGGGTGCGCGAGATCGCGCGCGGGCGTGACGGCGACGACGGTGGGGCGGGCGAGCGACCCGCCCCACCGCCGGCTGGGGTGTGAGCCCAGCCCGGTCAGTCGACGCCGACCCGCCCGCCGAGCGCGCCCGCGCCGAGCACGACGAAGAGGGGCCGGGGGCCGAGCGTCGCGGCGAGCACCCCGCCGGCGAGGAAGGCGACCGCGAAGGCCCAGGAGACGAGGGCCTGCTTTGAGCCCGAAGACCCGGCCGAGGAGCCCGGCGGGGAGGACGAGCTGGACGAGCACGGTCTCCGCCGTGAGGGCGAGCCCGTTCCCGAACCCCAGGGCGAGGAAGGCCGGGACGGCGAGCTGCACCGCGGGGGCGAGCGCGCCGGCGAGCATCGCCATGGCGCAGATCCCGAGGCCGCCGAGCATCGCGCTGACCACGAGCGACAGCTCGGCGCTGCTGCCCCCGAGCGCGTCGCGCACGAGCGCGACCTCGGCCACGTTCACGGCGCCCAGGAAGCAGACGAACGCGGTGGAGGCCAGCACGAGGGTCAGCGCGTCGGGGTGCGCGCGCAGGGCGCGGACGCCCGTCGCCACGGCCCTGCGCAGCCCCGGGCCGTGCTGCGGGCCGGCTTCGCTCGCGGCCCGGCTTGGCAGGCGCAGCCCCGCGAGGAGCCAGGCCGAGACGGCGAACGTCGCCGCGTTGGCGAGCAGCACGGCCTGCGGTCCGGTGACCGCGTAGGCCGCGCGGCGAGGGCGGGGCCGACGATGAAGCCGAGGTTGTCCAGCGCGCCGAACAGCGAGGTGGCCGCGGGCAGCCGCTTGGCGGACACGGCATCCGGAAGCGCGGCCATGACCGTCGGCTGGAACGCGGCCTGCCCCAGCCCGGCGAGCAGCGCGAAGGCGACCGTGGCCTCGATGGTCCCCGCCAGCGCGATCCCGACGAACGCCGCGGCGCGCAGCAGGTCGGCGCCGACCAGGAGCGCACGGCGCGGCCACCGATCGGCGAGCGCTCCGAGCACGGGCCCGAGCGCCATCGCGGGCGCGAGCTCGCAGAGCAGGACGAGCGTGACGGCGAGCGGCGAACGGAAGCGCTCGGCCGCGACGACGAGCAGCGCGACGTAGGCCGCGCCCGTGCCCACCGACGACTGGGCGTGGGCGAGCAGGAGTCTGCGTGCGCCAGGTTCGGCGCGGAGGAGGGCGAGGAGGTTTGCCAGCGCAGGGAGAGGGAGCAGACGGCGAACGCGCGAAGGGGGCCCGCCGCGGCAACGGCGAGCCCGCTTGGGTCTACGCGAGTGGGATCAGCTCCACTTTGGTTGCGCGTGCGGCGCATCGTCTCTCCTCTGAAAGGGGAAGACCGGCAGGTCAACGCGGCGACGAGGCTCACACCCCAGCCCACGCTCCGTGGGCAAGGCGGGCGAAGCTAGGGGGGTCGCCGCCGGCGTCAACCTCCGCTCGTATCTGCAGCAGCACGTGCGGCAAGGGGCATGCTGGTCACACGATCTGGAGCACGGCCTTCCCGGCCACCCGGCGCTCGAGCAGGGCCTCGAGGGCGGGCCCGGCGTCGCGCCACGAGGCGGTGAGGTCGACCTGCGTGTCGAGCCGCCCGTCCGCGACGAGGTCGGCGAGGCGACGCAGGTCCACGGCGGCGCCGCCCACGCGCGCGACCTCCGTGAACACCATCAGGCCGTAGACGCGCGCGCCCGGCGCGCGGCCGAAGAGCGAGCGGGTGGGGTAGGTCACGGGCTCGGCGGTCGTGCTCGCGAAGGAGACGACGACCCCGCCGAGGTTCACGCGCTGGATGGCCGCCGCCAGGGAGGAGCCGCCGACGCCCTCGATGACGGTGTCGTAGAGCTCGTCGCCCTCGGGCTCGAGGGCGTGGACGACCTGGTCTGCGCCGAGCTCGCGCAGGCCGCGGGCGCGCTCCTCGTCGCGCGAGACGGCGGTGACGAACGCCCCGGCGAGGTGGGCGAGCTGGACCGCGAAGCGCCCCACCCCGCCCGACGCCCCGGTGACGAGGACGTGGCGGCCGAGGGCGAGGCCGCCGACCTCGAGCGCCTTGAGGGCGGTGACGCCCGCGATGGGCAGGGTCGCCGCCTGCTCGAACGAGACGCCGTCGGGGAGCACCGCGAGGTCGGCCGTGGGCACCGCGGCGCGCTGCGCCCAGGCCCCCCGCTGCAGGAGGCCGACGACGCGCGCGCCGGCGGGCGGGCCGCTGCCGTCCGCGGCCTCGCGCTCCACGACGCCCGCCACGTCCCAGCCCGTCACGGCGCCGTCGTCCATCGTGGGCAGCCGCTTGACCTCGCCGCGGTTCAGAGAGGTCGCCCGGACGGCGACGAGCGCCTGACCGGGCGCGGGCACCGGGTCGTCGACCTCGCGCAGGGCGACGTGGGGCGGGGCGGCGGCGGCGGTGAGGGCGAGCATCGGTGCAACGAAACCACAGCGCCTCGCGATGCCGTGGTGCGCCTGTGCGACCATCGACGCGTGCACGTCGCCGACGGCTTCACCGCGCGCCGCAGGGCCTGGGAGGAGGCCTGGCTGTCGCCCCTAGCCTGCCCTTCCTACCCGGCGCAACGGCGGCGTCCGGAGGAGGACTGCGGGGTGCGCACGCCGTTCCAGCGCGACCGCGACCGCATCGTCCACACGAAGTCCTTCCGCCGCCTGAAGCACAAGACCCAGGTCTTCGTGGCGCCCGAGGGCGACCACTTCCGCACCCGGCTGACCCACACGCTCGAGGTCACGCAGATCTCGCGGACGGTCGCCCGCGCCCTCGGCCTCAACGAGGACCTCACGGAGGCCGTGGGGCTCGGCCACGACCTCGGCCACCCGCCGTTCGGGCACCTGGGCGAGGCCGCGCTCGACGCCTGCCTGCGCGAGCGGTTCGGCCGCGGCTTCCGCCACTTCGACCACTCCCTGCGCATCGTGGACGAGCTCGAGGGGCTCAACCTGTGCCTGCCCGTGCGCGACGGGATCGCCCGCCACTCCGGGCGCGCGCCGCTGCCCGAGACGCTCGAGGGCCGCATCGTGCGCATCGTGGACCGCGTGGCCTACCTCAACCACGACATCGACGACGCCCTGCGGGCCGGCGTGCTCGCCGAGGCCGACCTCCCGGCCGACGCGATCGCCGTGCTCGGCACGACGGGCTCGCGGCGCATCGACACGCTCGTGCACGACCTCGTCGAGGCGTCGCAGCGCGCGGGCGACGTCGTCCAGGGCGAGGAGGCCGGCGAGGCGATGGCCGCGCTGCGCGCGTTCATGTTCGCCGAGGTCTACCTCGGGCCAGCCGCGCGGCGCGAGGGCGCGAAGATCGAGGCGGTCATCCGCACCTTGTTCGAGCACTACGCCGAGCGGCCGGAGCTCCTGCCCGGGAGCGGAGAGGCGGACGCGGCGCAGCGGGTGACGGACTGGATCGCCGGGATGACCGACCGCTACGCGGTGCGCGCCTACGCCGACCTGGCCGTGCCGCGCGAGTTCGTGGCCTAGGAGCGGTGCGCTACACGCCGGACTCCAAGCAGCGCGTCCGCGACGCGGTCGACATGGTCGACCTCGTCTCCGCCCGCACCGAGCTGCGCCGCGCGGGGGCAAGCCGGCTCACGGGCCTGTGCCCCTTTCACGACGAGCGCACCCCGTCGTTCTCCGTCGAGCCGGTCGAGAAGGTCTACTTCTGCTTCGGCTGCCAGGCCCAAGGCGACCTTTTCACCTTCGTGCAGGAGACGGAGGGCGTCGACTTCCGCGAGGCGCTCGAGCTGCTCGCCCAGCGCTACGGGGTCGAGCTCGAGCCCGAGGACGAGGACCCGCGCGCCGCCCAGCGCCGCCAGCGCCGCGAGCGCCTGCTCGAGCTGCTCGAGCGCACGGCGGCCTTCTACGTGCGCCACCTGTGGGACGCGCGCGAGGCCGAGGGGGCGCGGGCGTACCTCGCCTCCCGCGGGCTCGAGGAGGCCACCCTGCGCGAGTTCCGGGTGGGCTACGCGCCGAGCGCGTGGGACAAGGTGCTCCTCGCCTCCCGGCGGGCGGGCTTCAGCGAGCAGGAGGTCATGGACGCGGGGCTCGCCCAGCGGGGCCGGGGGGGCGGGCTCTACGACCGGTTCCGCGCACGGATCACCTTCCCGCTCGCCGACCCGCGCGGGCGCGTGCTCGGCTTCGGCGCCCGGGGGCTGCGGGACAACCAGGGGCCGAAGTACCTCAACAGCGCCGAGGGCGAGCTCTTCCACAAGGGGCGCGTGGTGTTCGCCGCCGACCTCGCCCGCGCCCACGCCGCCCGCGCCGGCCAGGTCGTCGTCGCCGAGGGCTACACGGACGTCCTCGCCCTGCACCAGGCCGGCCTGCGCCACTCGGTCGGGATCATGGGCACCTCGGTCACCGAGGATCAGGTCGGCGAGCTCGCGCGCCTCGCGCCCACCGTCCTGCTCGCGCTCGACGCCGACAGCGCGGGGCAGGAGGCCATGCTCCGGGCGGCCCGGGTGGCGGCGGGCCGCAAGCTCGACCTGCGGGTCGTGGCCCTGCCGCCGGGCAGCGACCCCGCGGACCTCGTGCAGCGAGACGGCCCGGGGGAGGTGCGCCGCCTCGTCGACGCCTCCGTGCCCTTCGTGCGCTTCCGGGTGGAGCGCGCGCTCGCCCAGGGCGACCTGTCGGGCGCCGAGGGCAAGGACCGCGTCCTGACCGAGCTTCGCCCCGTGTTCGCCGAGCTCGGGCCGAGCGTCCTGCGCGAGGAGCTCCTGGCCGTCGTGGCCGAGCGCATGGACCTGCGGGGGGAGCTCGTCGCGTCGCTGGTGGGCGGTGGGGGCGCCGCCCGCGCCCAGGCGCCGGCGGGGCCCGCCACGGAACCTCCGGCGCCGCGGGCCGCGGACCCTCGTGAGGGCCAGGAGCGCGCGTTTCTCGCCTTCTGCCTCGCCCGGCCCGACCTCGGGGGGCCCGCGCTCGCCGAGCTCGACCCCGACGCGGACCTCTCGCACCCGGTGTGCCGGCGCGTCGCGGTCTGGCTGCGCGACCACCTCGACGCGCCGACCGCCGACCTGCCGGGGGACGCCGAGCTCGCCGCTCTCGTGCGCGAGCTCGTCGTCCGCGCGGGCCGCGCGGTCCCCACGCCCGCGGCCTTCGAGCTCCAGCGCCTTCAGCTCACGCTCGCCCGCCTGGATCGGGAGATCGTCGCGGCGCGCCGCTCGGGCGGCGTGGTGGCGGCGCTCGCCGGGCGGCGCGTCGAGGCCAAGCACCGCTACGACCGGGCGATGGAGCGGGCGCTGGAGGATCAGGGGTCGACGACGGGCTGACGCACCACCCCGCGCGGCCTGTCCCCGCGGACGTGCTCGGCGTCCGCTCCGCGAGGGCAGGGGTTGCCCGACTGCCCTAAACTCACCCCCGCCGCTGCCGATGTATTCGGAAGACGAGCATCTTCGATCCGGGGTAGCTCAATCGGCGGAGCAGCGCCCTGTTAAGGCGATGGTTGTGGGTTCGAGTCCCACCCCCGGAGCTCCAAGTCGCTGACAAAGGCCGCCCACGGGGCGGCCTTTCTGTTGCTCCGTCGGCGTCCGCCGTTGACGCGCCGAACGCTCGCTCGAGAGCCACATCCGGCCGTGTGACGGCCGGTAGGTGCGGGTATGGCCCTGCGAACGGAGGGTTTCTGCGTCGCTGGGGGCGCGTCGCCGTGGGCCTTCCATCCGGACAAAACTCGAGGAGCGAGGCGCCGTCGCCCAGGCCGATCTCAGCGCGCAAGCGTCGCCGGCTCCGGTCACGATCGGAGAACGCCAAACATGGCTCAGTCAGGAGCCCGAAGTGTGGGAACCCAGGACACCGGTCGCCGCGGCGGCCTCTTCGACGCGAAGGACGACGGGCGGCACACGGGCATGACGCCGGCGAGCGGCGCTTCGACCGCAACCTCGACCCCCGCGACATGAACGCCGCCGACCGCGGCGAGCAGCGCACCAGCAACCGCTAAGCAAAGCCAAGGAACAGAGAGGAGAGGCGATGGCTGGAACCACCGCATCACAAGAGGGCAACGCCGACGGCGCGGCGGCCCAGGCTCAGCAGAAGGCCCAGGAGGTCGCCGGACAGGCCAGGGAGCAGGCGCAGCAGGCCGCCGGCCAGGCGAAGAGCCAGGTCCGCACGCAGGTCGACCAGCGCTCCACGCAGGCCGGCGAGCAGATCAGCTCGCAGGCGGGCGACATCCGGACCGTTGCCGAGTCGCTGCGCGAGCAGGGCAAGGACAAGCCGGCCCAGCTCGCCGAGCAGGCGGCGTCGAGGATCGAGGGCGTCGGCTCGTACCTGACCCAGTCCGACGCCGACCGGATCCTCAACGACATCGAGGACTTCGCGCGCCAGCGGCCGTGGGCGGTCATCGCCGGCGGCATCGGGCTCGGCTTCCTCGCGTCGCGCTTCCTGAAGGCGAGCTCGACCGAGCGCTACACGACCCG
>JALYMR010000139.1 GCA_030773615.1 Actinomycetota bacterium | reverse complement strand
CCATCGGCAACGCGGTCGGCGGGGCGGGGACGGGCCGACTCGCCGAGGGGGCGGGAGACGTCGTCGCCTTCAGCGCGCTCGCCGGGGTCTGTCTCCTGGCCGCGGCGTGCACCGTGCGCGCGGGCCTCGGCACGGGGCGGGCCGCCCCGGCGCTCTTGCGCTAGGGCCGCAACCGGTTGCGGCCGGCGCCCCGGCGTCTAGGTTCCCGCGCCCTGTCGCCTGGGAGGAGCGAGCATGAGCACGGAGAGTGATCCTGAGGCGGCGTTCGAGACCCTGTCGGAGGGGATCGGGGGCCGGGACTGCTGCGGGCCAGCGCGGCCATCGGGGCGGGGGCCATCGCGCCGGCGTGGCTGGCTTCCCCCGGCGTCGCGGACATCGCGTACCGGGCCCCAGGACGGCCCGGGACCGAGGGTGCTGCAGGCAGGGGTCGGACGGCGGGTGGGCACGTACGTGCCCCTCGGCCCGGACAACGTGAGCTGGGGCTACCTGCCCAACCGGGACGCCACGCCGATCCGCAGGGTGCGTTCGGGAGCGCTCGTCACCTTCGACACCGTGTCGCACGAGGGCATCCTCGAGGACCAGGGCCGGGACCCCGATCGCTACTTCGCCAACAAGGGGGTCCGCGAGGACCAGATCCTGCGTGACACGCGCGCGATCGCGCAGTCCGACCTCGAGCACGACTTCGACCGGGCGGGGCCGCACATCGTCTCCGGGCCGGTCGAGGTGGCGGGCGCGGAGCCCGGGGACGTCCTGCGCGTCGACGTCGTGGGGCTCGTGCCCCGCATTCCCTACGGCGTGGTGTCGAACCGCCACGGCAAGGGAGCGCTGCCCGGCGAGTACCCGAGACGCCGCGGCCCGAGCCGGGCGCGAGCGCCCAGCGGCCCGAGCTCTACCACAACATCTCCGTGTTCACCCCCGTCCGCAGGGTCCGCGGGGTCCAGAGCGGTCTGCTCCCGGCCGGCCCCCGCCACCGGATCGAGTTCCCGACCGACCCCTTCATGGCGATCATGGGCGTCGCCCTCGACACCTCCCAGCCGGTGAACTCGGTCCCCGACCGTCGGCGGCGGGAAACCTCGACATGCGACCTGACGGTCGGCTCTCGCCTCTACCTGCCGATCTTCGTGCCCGGCGCGAAGTTCTTCGTGGGAGACCCCCACTACCGCCAGGGCCCTCACCGCGCTCGAGACGCCGCTGCGCGGCACGTTCCGCCTCACCCTCATCAAGCGCGGCAGCCGGTAGATCCCCGGCAACAACGGGTCGGACGGCGACCGCCAGTCGCTCGACCGTCCGTTCGGGGACACCGCGGAGTACTGGCTGCCGGTGGGCCTGCACCCGGACCTCGACGCGGCGATGAAGCAGGCCGTGCGCGAGGCGATCGGCTTCCTCTCCGGTGAGTTCGGCATGTCGCGGGCGGTGGCCTACGCGTACATGAGCGCGGCCACGGACTTCGTGGTCAGCCAGGTCGTGGACCGCACGAAGGGCGTCCGCGCGCGCATCCGCAAGGACCACTTCGTCCGGCGGTAAGCGGCCGACGCGCGGCACTTATGGGCTAGGACGAGATCTCGTCGAGGTGAGCGACGTTCGCCCGGTCGTCGGGCGCGTCGCTCGCCGGCGCCGCGAACCACGCGTCGAGGATCTCCTCGAGCTCGGCCTGCGACGTCGTCCGCAGGCTGAGGGCGAGGACGTTCGCGTCGTTCCAGCGCCGCGCGCCCTCCGCGGTCTGCGCGTCCCCGCACAGGGCGGCGCGCACGCCGGGGACCTTGTTCGCAGCGATGGAGGCGCCGGTGCCCGTCCAGCAGCAGACGACGGCCTGCTGCGCGCGGCCCTCGGCGACGTCGCGCGCCGCGGCCTCCGAGCACCACGCCCAGTCCGGGCGCTCTTCCTCGCCCAGCGCGCCGTGGACCACGGGCTCGTGCCCCCGGCGCCGCAGGGCGTCGACGACGCCCTCGGCGACGCCCGTCCGCTCGTCGGCGGCGACGGCGATGCGCATGGCGCGAGGGTAGCGACGGTGATGCGCGCGGGGCGCCCGGGGGCGCCCCGCGGCATCCTCCGCGGCGCTAGGACAGCGAGCGGGTGCGGACCTCGGGGAAGTCCGGGGTGCGGCGGCTGACGTCGCCGAACTCGTAGAAGGCGCCGGGGGTGGCGCCCTGCTGGCCGAAGCCGAAGCCGGCGGACTGGAGGACCTCAACGGCCTGGGTGATGCGGTAGAAGCCGGGCTGGCCGGTGGTGGGCAGGCCCGGGGT
>JALYMR010000138.1 GCA_030773615.1 Actinomycetota bacterium | reverse complement strand
GCCCAGCCGGCGGCGGGCGAGCACGGCGAGGACACCCGCGGCCAGCGCGAAGGACAGCGGGGTGCCGGCGAAGGCGCCGGTGACGCCGGCGCCCGCGGCGACGAGCACGACGCCGCAGGCGAGGCGGCCGAGCGCCTCGCCCACGATGCTCCAGGCCACGGGTGCCACGGCGCCCACGCCCTGCAGCGTGCCCCGCAGGACGGACAGCACGAGCCAGGCGAACGCGCCCGGCATGAGCGTCGCCGCGGCCCAGGCCTCGTCGACGCCGATCGCCGCGGCGACGAGGTCGCGCAGGAGCACGGAGAGCAGCGCGGCGGCCGCGCCGGCGAGCAGGAGGGGGGCGAGCCAGCGGCGGACCGTCGCGGCGAGCGCCGCGCCCGCGCCGTAGCGTCCCGCGGCGACGTCGCGGGCGACGGCGATCTGGAGCGCCGTCCCGGGCACCTGGAGGACGAGCAGGGCGGCGAGCAGCGCGGCGAGCGACCCGTAGCCGTCGCGCCCGAGCAGGCGCGCGAAGATGACCGTGAACACCAGCGCGAGCGCGTTGGCGGCCACGGAGGCCGCGGCGAGGCCGACGAAGGGCCGGGACTGCACCGGCGGGCAGGCTAGTCCGGGGGGAGCGAGCCCCGGCGGTACCCTCGGCGCGGTGACGGTCAAGACCGCCTCCCCCGCCGAGACGGAGGCGCTCGGCGCCGATCTCGCGGGCGCGCTGCGCCCCGGCGACGTCGTGCTCGTCTCGGGCGAGCTCGGCAGCGGCAAGACGACGTTCGTGCGCGGCGCGGTCCGCGCGCTCGGCGTGCAGGGGCCGGTGACGAGCCCCACGTTCACCCTCGCCCAGCGCTACGACGGCGGCCGGGCGCCGATCTCGCACCTCGACCTCCATCGCCTCGAGGGCGTCGACGCCGAGGACGCCTCCCTCCTGGGCGACGAGGTCGGGCCGGACCGCATCGCCTTCGTGGAGTGGCCGGAGGTGGGCGACCCGGGCGTGGGCCGCGTCGCGGCCCGGGTGCGCCTCGAGCACGCCGGGGGCGACCGGCGGCGGGTCACGGTCGAGCGGTGACCGTCCTCGGGTTCGACACCGCGACCGCCGCCACCGCCGTCGCGCTCCTGCGCCCCGGGGCCGAGCCCGTCGAGGCCCGGCACGACCCCGCGCCGGGGGAGCGCCCCGGGCATGTCGCCCAGCTTCTGCCGCTCGTGCGCGCGGTCCTCGACCGCGCCGGCCTCGGGTTCGCCGACCTCGACCGTCTCGCCGTGGGAGTGGGTCCGGGCACCTTCACCGGGCTGCGCATCGGGGTGGCGACGGCCCGCGCGCTCGCCCAGGCGGCCGGCCTGCCCCTCGTGCCCGTCGGGACCCTGCGCGCGCTCGCCCTCCCCGCGCAGGCCGCCGCCGGCGCGGTGCTCGCGGTGCTCGACGCCCGCCGGGGCGAGGCCTTCGTGGCCGGCTGGGTGGAGGGTGAGCAGGCCGTCGCGCCGGCGGCGCTGCCCGTCGAGGCGCTGGCCGGGCTCGCGCCGCCGCCCACCGGTCACTGGCTCGCGGTGGGCGACGGCGCGGTCCGCTTGCGCGCCGAGCTCGAGCGCGCGGGCGCGCTCGTGCCCCCCGACGGGGATCCCCTGCACCTGGTGCACGGCGGCGCCGTGTGCCGCCTCGCGCTCGAGCTGCCCGGGACCGCGCGACGCGAGGAGGTCGTCCCCCAGTACCTTCGTCTCCCCGACGCCGAGTTGGCGAGGACCGCGACCCCCAGACCGTGAGCGCCGAGCTCGAGATCCGCAGGCTGACCTACGCCGACCTGCCCCAGGTGATGGCGATCGAGCGGCGCGCGTTCCCCACCCCGTGGTCGCTCGCGATGTTCGTGCTCGAGCTCTCGAAGCCGACGGGCATGTGCCTCAGCGCGCTGCGCGACGGCCGCCTCGTCGGCTACGTCATCTGCTCGCGCTACGACACGGTCTGGCACGTGATGAACGTCGCGGTGGACCCCGACGTGCGCCGCACCGGCGTGGCCACCGCCCTGCTCGCCGACCTCGTCGTCCGGCTCGACGAGCCCGACGCCCGGTTCACGCTCGAGGTGCGGCCCTCGAACCTGGCCGCCCGGCGCCTCTACGAGCACTTCGGCTTCCGCTCGGCCGGCCTGCGCAAGCGCTACTACCAGGACAACGGGGAGGACGCCGTGATCATGTGGCGCACCCCGGCCACGCTCGCCGGGCGCGTGGACGACGTGCCCAGCGCGTCGCGCGCGTAGGAGCCTGCGACCGCGGGGGCGGGCATGGTCCGGCGGGGCAGCACGTGGAAGGCGACGAGGGCGGGGAACGCGTCCTCCCGTAGGGGCGACGGCGGCGTGACGAGGCGCGACCCTCGCGGGGCCGCGGGCGGGCGGGCGTAGCCTCCCCGGCGATGATCCTCGCCCTCGAGACGAGCTGCGACGACACCTGCGCGGCGGTGGTGACCGCCGACGGCCGGGTCCGGGCGAACGTCATCTCCTCGCAGGGCATCCACGACCGCTACGGCGGGGTGGTGCCCGAGGTCGCCTCCCGGCACCACCTCGAGCTCGTCAACGCGGTCGTCGACGACGCGCTCGCCCGGGCGGGCTGCGCGCTTGCCGACGTCGAGCTCGTCGCCGTCACCCAGGGGCCGGGGCTCGTCGGGGCGCTGCTCGTCGGCCTCGCCACCGCGAAGGCGCTCGCGGCCGCGCGCGGGCTGCCCCTCGCCGCGGTCGACCACCTCGACGGGCACATCGCCGCGAACCTGCTCGAGCCCGAGCCGCTCGAGCCGCCCTTCGTGTGCCTCATCGCCTCGGGCGGGCACACGCTGCTCGTGCGCGTCGACGAGGTCGGGCGCTCCACCCTGCTCGGCCAGACCCTCGACGACGCGGCGGGGGAGGCGTTCGACAAGGGCGCGCGCCTGCTCGGGCTGCCCTTCCCCGGCGGTCCCGCGCTCGAGCGCCTGGCCCGGGAGGGCGACCCCGAGGCCTTCGCCTTCCCCCGGGCGGCCGGCGTGACCGGCCTCGACTTCTCGTTCTCCGGGCTGAAGACGGCGCTGCTCTACAAGCTGCGCGAGCTCGGGCCCGAAGCGCCGCGCGCCGACCTCGCGGCGTCCTTCCAGCGGGCGATCGTGGAGTCGCTCGTCACCCGCTGCGAGCGCGCCCTCGAGCGCGAGGGCCTCGACCGCCTCGCCCTGGGCGGCGGGGTGGCCGCCAACGGTCCCCTGCGCGCCCGCGCGGCCGAGCTCGGCGCCGAGCTCAAGGTGCCGCCGATCGAGCTGTGCACGGACAACGCGGCGATGATCGCCTCCGCCGCGCGCTTCACCCGGCCGCTCGCGTTCCCGGACTACTTCGGGCTCGACGCGTACGCAAGCGGCCAGCGGCGGTGAGCGCCGACGTCGTCCTGCGCCGCGCGTCGCCCGCCGACGCGGAGGGCCTCGCGCGCCTCGTCCTCGAGGGCTTCGAGACGTTCCGCGCGTTCGCTGCGGAGGGCTGGGAGTCGCCACCCCTCGAGGTCGAGCCTCCCGTCGCCGACCCCCGGCTCGCCGACCTCTGGCAGCTGTTCGTGCGCCCCGCCCAGCAGGGCACCGGCCTCGCGGCCACGCTGCTCGCCGCGGCCGTCCGCGAGGCCGCGGAGCGAAGCCACGCCACGATGCGCCTGGTCACGCCCGCGGCCCACGCCCGGGCGCGCCGCCCCTACGAGCGCGAGGGCTTCCGCCCCGAGGGCGACCCGTTCGCCGACCCGGACCTCGGCATGTCGCTCGTGGAGCTCCGGCGCGGCCTGTGTCGCTGACCCTGTTCAGCCGCCCGGGCTGCCATCTGTGCGACGACGCGCGCGAGGCGCTCGAGCGCCTCGGCCTGGTCTTCGAGGAGGTCGACATCACCGGCGACGACGCCCTGCACGCCCGCTACCTCGAGCGCATCCCCGTCGTCGCCCGCGACGGCGAGGAGCTGTGCGAGGGCTGGGTGGACGAGGGCGTGCTGCGCCGGAGCCTGTCGTAAGCTCGACGGGAGGATGGCGGACACCGAGCTCCTCGCGCACCTGCCCGACCAGCTCTCCGGCGAGCGCCTCTCGCTCGGCGTCGCGGCGCGCCTCTCGCGCTACCTCCAGGTCCTCACCCAGGCCAAGAAGATGGGCAAGGAGACGATCTCCTCCCAGGAGCTCAGCGACTACACGCACGTCAACTCGACGCAGATCCGCCGCGACCTCTCCGGCTTCGGCAAGTTCGGCAAGCGCGGGGTGGGCTACAACGTCGACTCGCTCGTCACCCAGATCCGCAAGATCCTGCGCACGGCGGGTCAGCACAACATCGCGCTCATCGGCGCGGGGCACCTCGGCCAGGCCATCGCCTCCTCGAACGTCTTCGCCGACCACGGCTTCCGCATCGTCTCCGTCTTCGACAACGACCCGGCCAAGCTGGGGGAGACTGTGGGCGGCGTGCGCATCCGCCCGCTCGAGGACCTGCGCGCCGTCGTCCACGAGGAGGACATCGTCGTCGGCGTGCTCGCCGTGCCCGGCGACGCGGCCCAGCAGCTCGCGCAGGAGCTCATCGCGGCCGGCGTGAAGATCCTCTTCAACTACTCCGAGGCGCTCCTGCAGGTGCCGCCGGAGGTCATGGTCCACACCTCCTCGCCCGCCGTCGACCTCCTCTACGCGCTCTACTTCTACCTGACCTAGCCGAGTGGCTTCCCCGATCGACCTCGCGCGCGCCGAGGCGAGCTTCGCCGCCGCCACGGACTACACCGTCGGGCTGGAGGAGGAGTTCGCCCTCTGCGACCCCGGGACGCTCGACCTCGTCCCGCGCTTCGAGGAGCTGCGCGACGCGGCCGCGCAGACCGACCCGCTCCTGCACGAGGCGATCACCGGCGAGCTCATCTCGTCCGAGCTCGAGATCGTCTCGGGACCCGGGCAGGACCTGCACGACGCGATCGGCCGCCAGCGCGAGGCGCGCCGGCGCCTGTTCGCGCTCGCCGCCGCCCGCGGCGTCGCCCTGGGCGCGACGGGCACCCACCCCTTCGCCGACTACCGCGCCCAGCGCAACATCGACACGGAGCACTACCGCCGGGTCGTCGACGGCCTGGGCTACGTGGCCCGGCGCAACAACACCTTCTCCCTGCACGTGCACGTCGGCGTCCGCGGCGCCGACCGCGCCGTGCGGGTGTGCGATCGGCTGCGCCCCGTGCTGCCCCTGCTCCTCGCGGTCTCGGCCAACTCGCCGTTCGTCGACGACCGCGACGCCGGCCTGCACTCCGCGCGCAGCACCACGTTCACCCGCGTGTTCCCGCGCTGCGGCGTCCCCGACGCCTTCGGTTCGTGGGCGGCGTACGCCGAGTACGTCGACTTCCTCGTCCGGGTGCACTCCATCGTGGAGATCACCCAGCTCTGGTGGTCCGTCCGCCCGCACCTGTCCTACGGCACGGTGGAGGTCCGCATCTGCGACGCGCAGTCCACCGCCCCCGAGTCCGAGGCGCTCGCCGGGCTCGTCGTGGCCTGCGTCGCGCAGGCCGCCCGCGACGTCGACGCCGCCGTCCCCTTCGTCGACCCGCCCGGCCGGCTCATCGAGGAGAACCTGTGGCGGGCGATGCGCTACGGCCTGGACGCCACGCTCGTCGATCTCGAGGCGGCCACCGAGTTCCCCGCGGCGGAGGTCGTGGAGCGCCTCGCGACATGGACGGAGCCCGTGCGCGCCGAGCTCGGGATCGAGCTCGTCGCCCCCGAGCGCAACGGGGCCCAGCGCCAGCTCGCCGCGCGGGCGGCCGGGGCCGACCTGCGGGAGGTCTTCGCCGGGACCGTGCGCGAGACCGCCGAGAGCTACGGACGCCAGGAGGTCCGCATCGCATGAGCACCCAGCCCCCGCCGGGCGGTCCCGGCGGCACCCCCAGCGAGGACGAGCTCCGCGCCGCCTACGAGGCCGAGCTCAAGCGCGTCCAGGTCGCCGACGTGCTCGTGCAGGCCGTCGTCTCCCTGCTCAATCTCGGCGGGCGGCGCGCCGGCCTGGCGCCCGGGACGGAGGACGAGCGCGACCTCGAGCAGGTGCGCCAGGCGGTCGAGGGCGTGCGCGCCCTCCTGCCCCTCGTCGAGCCCCTGCTCGGACCCGAGGGCGCCCAGCTGCGCGAGGCGCTGGCCCAGCTTCAGCTCGCCTACGCCCAGCAGGCCGGCGTCGCGCCGGCCGCCCCGCACGCGGGCACGCCGCCCCCGGCCGCGCAGCCGAACCC
>JALYMR010000137.1 GCA_030773615.1 Actinomycetota bacterium | reverse complement strand
GGGCGGCACGGCCGAGGGCGGGGGCGAACCGCGCCGGCACGAAGGAGGGCAGCGCACGCCCCCGCTCGCCGTCGCCCTCGTGCCAGCCCACCGAGCGCGTGCCGGCGTTGAGGGTGAACCCGAAGTGCTACGGCTGCCCGTTACATGTATGGTCCTCGGGAGATGCTCCGCAAGCAGCGCTGGGCGGGAGTGGTCCGGGTGTCTCACGTCGGGGGACGCGGCGGTGAGTCCTTCCATGCGGACCGTGACCAGGTCCAGGCTCTGGAGACGCACGCGGCGAAGCTCGGCGACGATCTCGTACTGTTGCCCCCAGAGCTTGACGTGTCGGGTGGCGCCGCCCTCGAAAACCGGCCGTCTCTGCTGGCGGCCGTCGAAGGTGTCGAGCGGGGCGACTACGACGGGATCATGGTCGCGTACCTGTCTCGGCTCGGTCGCAGCGTCCGCGAGCAATTGCGAGCCTGGGACCGCGTCGAGGCGGCGGGAGGCCGAATCGTCGTCGTCCAAGAGGGCATCGACACCTCCACGCCGACAGGACGGCTCCAGCGAACCATGATGCTCGGCATCGCCGAGCACGAACTGGACCTGCACCGTGAGCGCTTCGCGAACCTGCGCGAGTGGGCGACGGCAGCCGGCATCTGGCAGCGGCGTCAGACGCCCCGTGGTTACGGGCGTGACGAGGAAACGCGGAGGCTCGTCCCAAACGGCGATGCGGACGCCGTCCGCGCTGCCTTCCGGGCAAAGGCGGCCGGAACCCCCTTGACTGCGCTTGCGCGACGACTCGAAATGACACCCAGCGGGGTGCGGCAGATGCTCAAGAACCGCGTCTACCTCGGCGAACTCAGGGTGGGCGATCACGTGAACCCCGGCGCCCATCCCGCGCTCGTCACGGCGGAGGAGTTCGAGGCCGCGCAATCTCAGACAGCCCGCCCGGCGCGAAGTCGACGCAACAATGGCCCTGCCCTACTCGCGGGGCTCGTCACATGCGCCGGCTGTGGTCATCGCATGACCCGAAGCGGCTCAAGCAAGGTGCCTCAGTACGCCTGCCCCACCAATCACTCCGGCGAGCGTTGCCCGGCTCCCAGCGCAGTGACGGCCGCCAATCTCGACCGCCACGTGGAAGCCATCGCCCTCCGGGAGCTGGAGCGCCTCACCGTGACGGCGCTCGCCGGAGACCAGTCGGAAACGAAACGCCAGGCTCTTCGCGCGGCCGAGGAAGAGCTTGCGGCCTATCTCGGAGCCGTGTCCGCGTCCGACGTGGGCCCCGAGGCGTTCGCGGCCGCGGCTCGCAAGCGACGGGAGGCTGTTGACCAGGCCCGCGGGGACCTTCGAGCCGAGCTTGCCCGCAGACCCGCCGCCCTCCCTTACGCCACGGGTGCTGATGTTTGGCCGACCCTATCCCCCTCGCAGCGCAATCAGGTGCTACGCGGCCTGCTGGCCGCCGTCGTCGTCGAGCGATCGGGGGGCCGAGGCATTGTGCGCCCGCTGCCGGAGCGCGTGCGCGTTCTGCGCTTCGGAGCCTCGCTCACCGTCCCCGGCAAGGGCAACGGTGCCCCAGTGGGCATCCTCCCCATCGCTCTCGCGGACCTCGACGTGGAAGACGTGCTCGGGATGAATGTCGAGCAGGACGCTCCGCAGCACCTCGCCGGCTGACGCAAGATGTCTCACGACGCCGGCCTCGTGCCATCCATGCCGGCGTAGCCCCCGAGCTGCCTCCTGCGCGGTCCTGCGTGAGCGGGCAGCCCAAGCTGCTCTGGGACCTCGCGTGCAACGAGTGGGTTGAAGCGCTCGCGGACTTCGAGAAGTTGCGCGAGCAGTTTCATCCCGAACGATCGTCGGCGGGAAGCCAACGGTTCCTGCTCGGGTATTACCGCTGCTGGACGTCCATCCGAGGTCTGTCCGCCGTAGGGCCGTGGTCGAGCTGACGGCTCGCCGGGGCGCGCCGGGGAGGGCCCGCAAGCCGATCAAGCAACGGGACGGCGAGAAGGACGACGGGGCCGAGAGGCGGGTGTTGTTTCAAGGGCGCGTCCGTGTTCGATCGCGCTCAGGTGGCGGCCTTGAGTCCGGTACGCGCCGAGCTGGGTCGCTACGCGTCCGACGTCGGGGGCCGCCTCGCATCGGTGTACTCGCCTTCCGCGCCGGCGGCCCGATCGCCGCCAGCCACCTGCTCATCGCTCCCGGCGAGCCACCGCGGATCACCCAGCGTGGCCTCCACGCCCGCCCGGCCCGCATCACGCACGCGCGCGCGTGCCTGCTCGACCACGCCGCCGAACTCCGCGACGCACTCGCCGCCCGCTCATCGGGATGAGCCCGGGAATCATGGACAGACCCGGCGGATTTTCGGGCCCGTTCCATCGTGCGAGGCGGCTAGCTTGCGGCCGTGACGACCGAGCGGTCCACCGACGCTCCCGCTGCGCCCGAAGAGTCTCTGCACGCGGGGCGGCGGCACTCCACGAGAAAGTCGCCCTTGACATTGCCGGGCCTTGCGAAGCTGGTCTTCGGGATCGAGGACGAGCGCAACGGCTCACCGGGGCTGAACGAGCGCAAAGGCTCATGGGGGCCAAACGCCGTGCTCGCCGCCATCGTCCTCGGTGCCGTCGCCGGCGCACTGGTTCTGTTCGTCGAACCTCTCATCGGAGTGGTGCATGCTCCCGCCGAGCTTGATGTCGACGAGCGACGGTTCCTCGCAATTCCTCAAGCTCAGCTCTGGGTTCTGCTCGTCGTGGTGCAGACGGGCCTGTGGGTCGTCCTGGGAGCCTCTGCACCACGACCACACACACTTCACCTCAGTGAGAGCCTGCCTCCGATCGGGCGGTGACGTCCGACACGTTCGGTTGGTTTCTCGGCCGGCGCGAAGGCGTCGAACGGTTTCCCGCGGCGTTCTTGATGGGGCTTCCGCCCGCCGCCGCAGACCGGCGACCACGTCTACCGCCACGACCCCCGCACGGGCGAGACCGCCGTCGTCGCCATGGGCTTCGACAAGCCGAACGGCCTGGCGTTCTCGCCGGACGAGGAGGTGCTGTACGTCGCCGACAACGGGGCGCCGCATCACCTCCTGGCCTTCGACGCGACCGGCGACCGCCTCCGTCGCCGGCGCGTCGAGCACGAGGATGCGCTTGCCCGAGGCGCCAGGCGGTGCGCGAGGGTGCCGCCGCCCGCGCCGGTGCCGATGATGATGACGTCGTCGTCCGACATGCGGGCTCCTTCAGACGAGAGCGATCGGTGTGCACCAGGCGCCCGTCGCGCCACGG
>JALYMR010000136.1 GCA_030773615.1 Actinomycetota bacterium | reverse complement strand
CGACCGCCGCTCGCCCCGTGCTCCTCGCGCCCTTCCCCGTGGTCCGCATCGCCGGGGTCATCCGCGGCAGCGGGGCCACCGTGCGGCTCTTGACCGTGCGCGCGCCCCGGGGGGCCGTCGTGACCGTGCGCTGCATCGGGCGCCGCTGCCCCTTCCGCGTGGTCCGCAAGCGGATCCGCGCGTCGGACCGCCGGCTCGTCCGCGTGCGGCGCCTCGCGGGGCGCCGGCTCCCGCCGGCCACGCGGCTCGAGGTGCGGGTGACCGCCCCGGCCCGGGTCGGCAAGTTCACCAGCTTCACCTTCCGCGCCAAGCGCGCGCCCCGGCGCTCGGACCGCTGCCTGCTCCCCGGGCGCTCGGCGCCCGTCGCCTGCCCTTCGGCCTAGGCCCGCGCGGGGCCCAGCCGCAGCGCGCGGCGGGCCGGGGCTCCGGGCCCGGCCCTAGGCTGGTCGGGTGCCCGCCGCCACCGTCCTCGACGCCGACTGGCTCGGCGCGTGCCGGCGGGCGGTCGAGGGGCTGCGCGGCGTCCTGCACGACCACCCGACGAGCGCCGAGCGCGTCGTGGAGACGGGCGAGCGCGGCGAGGGCGGCGACCAGACGCTGGTCATCGACGCGGCTGCGGAGGAGGTCGTCTTCGGCGAGCTCGACCGGCTCCACGCCGCGGGCGCCCGGTTCAGCGCGCTGTCGGAGGAGCGCGGCCACGTGGACTACGGCGACCCCGGCGTCTGCGTGCTCATCGACCCCATCGACGGCTCGGTCAACGCGAAGCGCGGGCTGCCGCACCACGCCCTCTCGCTCGCCGTGGCCCAGGGTCCGACGATGGCCGACGTGGAGTTCGGCTTCGTGTTCGACCTGGGGGTGGGCGAGGAGTTCTGGGCGCGTCGCGGCCAGGGCGCCTGGCTCGACGGGCGGAGGCTCGACAGCGGGCTGCCCGAGCGTCGCGACGGCGACGGGCGCCTCGAGGTCGTCGCCGTCGAGTCCACCGACCCGCGCTCGCTCGCGCCGAGCCTGGCCGCGCTCGGGCCACGGGCCCACCGGCTGCGGGCCATCGGGGCGATGTCGCTGTCCCTGTGCCAGCTCGCCGCCGTGCGGGTCGACGGCATGCTCTCCCTCGGGCGCTGCCGCGCGGTGGACGTGGCGGCCGCGCAGCTCGTCGTCCGCGAGAGCGGGGGCCACGTGAGCTTCGTCGCCTGCGACGCCCCGCTGTCGGCCCCGCTCGATCTCGAGCCGCGCAGCCCGCTCGCCGCCGCCCGCACCCCCGAGGGCCTGCGCGAGCTCAGCGAGGTCGTGGGGTGATCGACCGCGGGCTCGCCGAGCGGCTCGCCGTGCTCGTGGCCGGTGGCCCGGGCAGCGTCGCCGACGCCCCCGCCGACCTCGGCCCCCGCTGCGCGCACGCGCGCGAGCGCGTCGTCGAGGCCACCGGCCTCGAGCCGCTGAGCCCCCTTCCCGCCCCCGAGTGGGTCGACCGGGCCGGGTGGTCGCGCGCGAACCTCGTGACCCTGGGCTCGCTCATCGAGCCGCTCGAGGCGACCGTCGGCGACCGCCTGGGAGCCATGCGCCCCGCGGCCCGCGCCGTGACCGGTCTCGTGGCCACCGCGGAGGCCGGCGCCCTGCTCGGCTTCGTGGGCCGGCGCGTGCTCGGCCAGTACGACGTCGCCCTGCTCGACGCCGCGGTCGCCCCGCGGCTGCTCTTCGTGGGGCCGAACCTCGCCGAGGTCGCGGAGACGCTCGGCGCCCCCGCCGACGACCTCCTCTCCTGGGTCGCCCTGCACGAGGTCACCCACGCCGTCCAGTTCGCCGCCGTGCCCTGGCTGCGCGGCCACCTCGCGGGCCTGCTGCGCGAGCTGCTCGCCGGCCTGCAGCTGCGGGTCAAGCCCGACGCGCTCGCGCGCCTGCGGGGCGGGCTGGACCCGCGCGCCCTGCTCGACGCCGTCCGCGAGGGCGGTCTGGCCGCGGTCGTCGTCGGACCCGAGCGGCAGGGGCTGCTCGAGCGCGTGCAGACGACGATGGCCCTCGTGGAGGGACACGCGGAGTGGACGATGGACGCGGCCGCGGAGGGCTTCGTCGGCTCGCTCGCGCGCCTGCGGTCGGGTCTCGACCAGCGCCGCGCGACGCGCCCGCCGGCCCTGCGGCTCCTCGACCGCCTGCTCGGGCTCGACCTCAAGCTGCGCCAGTACGCGGAGGGCCGCCGCTTCTGCGACGCGGTCGTGCGGGCGGAGGGCCCGGAGACGCTGCGCCGGGCCTGGCGCTCGCCGGAGGACGTGCCGAGCGCCGCCGAGCTGCGCGCTCCCGCCGCCTGGCTCGCCCGGGTGGCCTGAACGCCCGGCCTACACTGGGGGCCATGCCCCACCGTGACGAGATCCTCTCCTCCCTGCGGGCGGTCATCGACCCCGAGCTGCGACGCGACATCGTCGAGCTGGGCATGGTCCGCTCGATCGACGTCGGCGG
Source organism: Actinomycetota bacterium (assembly GCA_030773615.1). Lineage (GTDB taxonomy): Bacteria > Actinomycetota > Thermoleophilia > Solirubrobacterales > Solirubrobacteraceae > JALYMR01. The sequence continues at coordinate 1,922 of JALYMR010000136.1, read as the reverse complement.
GGGCGGCGAGGTGGACGTCACCGTCTCCCTGACGACCCCCGGCTGCCCCATCCGCAACCACTTCCAGACCGGCGTGGCCGAGGCCGTCGGCAAGGTGGCCGGCGTGACCCGCGTCAACGTCGCCTTCGACGTGCTCTCCGACCAGGAGAAGGCCGGGCTCCAGCAGAAGCTCGGTCGCAGCGGCCTGCCCGACGGCGCGCTCGCGCAGGTCGCCAACGTCCTGTGCATCGGGTCGGGCAAGGGCGGCGTGGGCAAGTCCACGCTCACCGTCAACCTCGCCGCCGCGCTCGCCGAGGAGGGCAAGAAGGTCGGCGTGCTCGACGCCGACGTGTGGGGCTACTCCGTCCCGCGCATGTTCGGCGTCGGCGCCCAGCGCCCGCAGGTCTCCGGCGACCGCAAGATCCTGCCCCTCGAGGCGCTCGGCGTGAAGATCATGTCGATCCAGTTCTTCGTCGCGGAGGACGCCGCCGTCGTGTGGCGGGGGCCCATGCTCCACAAGGCGCTCCAGCAGTTCCTCGAGGACGTCGAGTGGGGCGAGCTCGACTACCTGCTCATCGACCTGCCCCCGGGCACCGGCGACGTGTCCATGACCCTCGCCTCCCTCTTGCCCCAGGCCCAGTTCGTGCTGTGCACGACGCCGCAGGACACCGCGCAGAAGGTCGCCCGGCGCGCCGCCGAGATGGCCCACAAGGTGAACCTCGACATCGCGGGCGTCATCGAGAACATGTCCGGCTTCGTGACGCCGTCCGGCGAGCGGTTCCCCATCTTCGGGGAGGGCGGCGGCCAGGCCCTGGCCGACGAGCTCGACGTGCCGCTGCTCGCCTCCGTCCCGCTGACCATGCCGCTGCGCGAGCAGGCCGACATCGGCAACCCGCTCGTGTTCGTCGAGCCCGACGACCCCGCCGCCCAGGCCATCCGGCACGCCGCGCGCGGGATCCTCGCGCTCGCGCCGCTCGAGCTGCCGATGATCCCCACGGAGCTCGCACCCGCCCCGGCGCCCGCCCTGAGCGTCACCCAGGTCGGCAAGCCGAAGGGGATGTCGCTCCCCATGGCCGGATAGGGCCCGGCCCCTCCCGGCTTCCCCGCTCCCTAGAGGCGCTCGGCGTACTCCCGGGCCTCGCCGTACAGCCGCGCGAGGTCCGGGAGCTGGTAGTGCGCGTTGAGCCCACTCGGGTTCGGCAGGACCCAGACGGGCCGGCCCGCGAGCGGCTCGTCCTGCAGGCCGAGCGGGGCCTTCGGCCGTCCGAAGGCCGTGCGCCAGGCGGTGAGGCCGACCATGGCCACGAGGCGCGGCGCGTACTCGGCCACCGTGCGCTCGAGGGCCAGCGCGCCGGCCCGCAGCTCCTCCTGCGACAGCTCGCTGGCCTGCCGGGTGGGGCGGTCGGCGAGGTTCGTCGACCCCACCCCGTAGGCGAGGAGCTCCTCGTCCTCCTGCGGGGTCAGGCGCCGGGGGGTGAACCCGGCGGCGTGCAGCGTGGGCCAGAAGCGGTTGCCGGGCCGGGCGAAGTGACGCCCCAGGGCGGCGGAGGTCAGCGACGGGTTGATCCCGACGAAGACGACCCGCAGGCCTGGGGCGAGGAGGTCGGGGACCGCCTTGGCCGGGCTACTTGCGGGTGAAGTACTCAGCGTTGACCTGCGAGTAGCCCGCCCACTCCGAGGGGAGCTGGTCCTCGGCGAAGCAGGCGTCCACCGGGCACGCCTCGACGCAGGCGTCGCAGTCGATGCACTCCTCCGGATCGATGTAGAGCTGCTCGACCTTGTCGTAGTCGGGCTCCTCCGGCGTCGGGTGGATGCAGTCGACGGGGCACACCTCGACGCACGAGTTGTCCTTTGTGCCGATGCAGGGCTCTGCGATCACGTAGGCCATGGGCTTCTTCGCTTCGTTCGCTGGCTCGGGAGTGGCCCGACGATAGCGCCCGGCG
>JALYMR010000135.1 GCA_030773615.1 Actinomycetota bacterium | reverse complement strand
CGCCGTCGCCCTCGACGAGGTACCAGTTCACCGCCGCGTCCTGCACGCGGTGGATCCCCGGGGCGGCGTCGCGCTGGAGCATGGACGCGCCCTACCCGCGGCCCGCGGGCGTGAGCGCCTCCGCCTTGTCCCCGATCGTGGCCACGAGGCTGTCGAAGGAGTCCGTGAAAGCCGCGATCCCCTGCTCCAAGAGCTCGCGGCTCACGATGTCGTCGAAGTCCACCCCCGCGGCGCGGACCGCGTCGAGGTGGGCGTGGGCGCCCTCCACGTCGCGGTCGATCGTGCGCTCGACCCGGGCGTGGTCGCGGGCGGCGGCCAGCGTCTTGTCGGGCATCGTGTTCACCGTGTCGGGTCCGATGAGCCCGTCGACGTAGATCGTGTCCGGGTAGTCCGGGTTCTTCGTCGACGTCGACGCCCACAGCGGCCGCTGGAGGTTCGCCCCCTTCGCGCGCAGCGCCTCCCAGCGCTCGCCGGCGAAGATCCGCCGGAACGCCTCGTAAGCGAGCTTCGCGTTGGCGATCGCCGCCTCGCCCTTGAGCTCGGGGCGACCGAGCTCGTCGAGCCTCGGGTCGACCTTGCCGTCCACCCGGGAAATGAAGAAGCTGGCCACGGAGGCGATGCGGTCGACGGGCTCGCCGGCCTGCACCCGGCGCTCGAGCCCGCGCAGGTAGGCCTCGGCGACCTCCTCGTAGCGCGGCACGGCGAACAGGAGGGTCACGTTGACCGACACGCCGGCGGCCGTGAGCTCCTCGAACGCGCCCACGCCGGCGGCGGTGCCGGGCACCTTGATGAGCACGTTCGGGCGGTCGAGCTCGTCGCGGAAGCGCTGGGCGAGCTCCACGGAGCCCTCGACGTCGTCGGAGACGTCCGGCGGCAGCTCGAAGGAGACGTAGCCGTCCTGGCCGCCCGTGGCCTCGAAGACGGGGCGCAGGATGTCGCACCCGTCGCGGATGTCCTGCTCGGCGACGCGGAAGAAGACCTCGCGGGCGTCGCGCGTCTCCTCGAACGCCTGGCGCAGCGCAGCGTTGTAGCGGTCGCCCTCGCCCATCGCCGACTTGAAGATCGTCGGGTTCGAGGTGACCCCGCTCAGCCCGTCCTCCTCCACGAGGCGCTGGAGCTCGCCGTCGTCGATGAGGTGGCGGTTGATGTTGTCGAGCCACACGGCCTGGCCGAGCTCGCTGATCTGCCTCAGACGGTTCATGGTTTGTCTGATACCCCCTGACGGGCAGGCCAGGCGGACCCTTCCCCGAGCCCACAGGAGGATCGCCATGCCCTGGGACGAGATCGTGGCGCGTGACTTCCCGTCGATGAAGAAGGATCTCGACGGGATCTCCCGCCAAACCATGGAGGACCACTACAAGCTCTATCAGGGCTACGTGAAGAAGACGAACGAGCTCCGCGGCATCTTCAAGGAGTTCGACTACTCGGAGGTGGAGGGCAACCAGATCTACTCCCCCCTGCGAGCGGCGTACGTCGACTACACGTTCGCCCTGCTCGGCTTCAAGAACCACGACCTGTACTTCGGCCACCTCGGCGGCGAGGGCGGTCCCGACCCGCAGGGTCGGATCGCCGAGAAGATCGAGGCCGAGCTGCCCGGCGGCGTCGAGATGTGGAAGCACGCCGTGCGCAAGGCGTCCATGGCCGCGCGCGGGTGGTGCATGGTCGGCTACGACCTCAACGACGGGTCGCTGTTCACCTACATGATGGACACCCAGAGCCTCTGGGCCGTCTACAACATGGTCCCCGTGCTCGCCATCGACGTCTACGAGCACGCGTACGCCCGCGACTTCGGGGCGACGCCCGACGGGCGCAAGAACTACCTCGAGGCGTTCTTCCGCAACCTCGACTGGGACCACGTCAACCGTCAGCTCATCCAGGCGGAGGCCGCCCGGGAGGGCGCGTCGCGCAGCGGCGCTACCGAGGGCGCGGCCGCCTAGCCCTCCGGCTCGCGGCGGTCCCCGGCCCGGAGCGTGGCGACCTCGTCGCCGCCCCTCTAGAACCGGAGGATCGCCGCGATGCCCTCGCGCCGCGCCAGCGCCTCGCGGTCGAAGCGCACCCGGACGGCGCTCGCGGCCTGCCGCAGCGCGGCGTGCAACGCCTCGTCGAGGACGTTCTCGCGCCGCTCGACGGGTTCGCCGGTGATCGGCGAGCGCTCCTCCCCCACCCCGAGCCAGGCGCTCGCCGGGTCCACGACCCCGGGGGCCGAGAAGCCGTCGACGTAGAGCAGGGTCTCCACCCGCTGCTCGTTGAGCGCGCCGAGGACGTCGTCGAGCCCGGCCGCGGCCGCTCCGGCCGGCGAGTTGAGGCCGGCCTCCAGCCGCTCGAGCAGCTCGCGCTCCCGCTCGCGGTCTACCTCCTCAAGGGCGCGCTCGACCTCCGCGCGCACCTCGTCGGGCTTGGCGAGGTCGACGTCGACGGAGATGCGCCCGGCCAGCCGCTCCTTGAGGTAGGGGTGGAGCCCGTCGCGCACCGCGCCGATGACCTCGTCGGGCGCGGCGACGAGCACCCGCTGGAGCGGCCGTCGCTCGTGCTCGCGCAGGAGCGCGTCGGCCGCGCGGCGCAGGTGGTCGCGCGTCTCCTCGTCGACGCTGCGCTCGTAGCGGTTCTGCGACCAGCCGCCCTGGCTGTGCTGGTTCTTCACGTCGTCGGCGACCTGGGCGACCTCCTCCAGCGTGTCACCCGTCCCGGTGAGGATGCGGCCGTTGCGGCGGCTGGACGAGCAGCACCGAGCCGCTCGCGCTCCGCGAGGGGCACGAGGGGCTGGACGAAGGGGGTGTCGGCCACGACGGCCTCGGCCTCGACGGGTCGGGGCAGGCGCACACGTCGAAGAGCTCGGCGGGCTCGCAAGCGTAGAGCGCGAGGCCGTGCGCACCCTTGGCGGAGAAGCCGTCGCCCGTCAGGTACGCCCGCGCCCGCTCGATGTCGGCGCGCAGGGCCATGCGGCCGTCGTGGGACAGGTCGCGCAGCTCGGCCTCGCGCCGCGCGGCCTCGTCGAGGACGGAGGTGATCACGCTCGCCCGCGCCTCCCCCGTGCCGAGCTCCTGCGGGTTGCGTTCAGGAACAGGCTGAGCACCTGGGCGCCCTCGGGGGGCGCGCACGGCCGCGAGGGCGCGCAGGCGCTCGAGGTTCGACGTCGCTGACCTGCACCTACGCCCTCGCCCTGGGCAGGAGCTCGAGCTCGTTGCGGACCTGCCGGACGCCGCGGACGTTGCCCGCGAGCTGCGCAAGGTCGTCCTTCATGCCCTGGGAGTCGACCTCACCGTGCAGGACGACGACACCCCGGCGCGCCTCGACGCTCACGTTGCCGCGGGGGATCTCCGGGCTGCGAAAGAGCTCCGTCTCCACCCGGCGGGTGAGGGTCACGTCGTCGGGCGTCGCGTCCGGGGTCGCCGGCGTGGCCTGCTCGGGCTCGGGGGGCGCCGAGGGCGCCCGGTGGGGCGCGACGGCGCCCGGTCGGCGGCGGGCGAGCAGCGCGAGGAGCCCGGCCAGGGCCGCCAGGCCGGCGACGACCGCGGTGGTGCGAGGGGACATGGCGCGGGGCCTACCCGCTACGCGCGGTCGGCGACGCCCTGCGCCCCCTCGCCCTCGGCGCAGTGGGCGCAGCAGAAGAGGCGGTCGCCCACCTGCAGCCCGTGCCCGACGATCCGGACGCCGCAGTGCGCGCAGCTCGGGGCCAGGGCGTGGATCGCGCACTCGAAGGCGTCGAAGACGTGCGTCCGCCCGCCCACGGTCACCTCCATCGCGCCGTCGTAGTCGTTGCCGCACACCTCGCAGGTCGCCATGGCCGTCTCCTCGTCTCGCTAGTGGATGGGGGTGGTCGCCCGCGGCGTGCCGCGCAGCTCGAAGACCCAGAAGTCGCGGCCGATCACGGGCTGGGACACGTTGTGGACGGGCACGGTGCCGATCCTGCCCGCGAACGACCCGCTGTGCGCATGGCCGTGCAGGACGAGGTCGGGCTCGTGCTCGCGGATCGGGGCGGCGAGGCGGTCCGTGCCCAGGAACGCCCAGATGCCCTCGGGCTCGCCCACGAGGGTCTCCGCCGTGGGCGCGTAGTGCAGGAGGACGATCCGGATCGGGCACAGCGCGGTGGCCTCGAGCCCGCGGGCGAGCGCCTCGACCTCCGCCGCCGTCTCGCGGTAGACCCCGCGCAGGCTGGGCTCGCCGAAGTCGGGCAGGTGCGAGCCGGGGAAGCCGCCGACGAAGCCCTTGACCCCCACGAGGCCGACCTCCAGGCCGGCGGCTCGGCACTCGATCCACGAGCGGTCGAGCACCCGTACGCCACCCCCTTCGAGCGCGGCGACGAGCTCGTCGCGCCGGTCGCAGTGCCAGTCGTGGTTGCCGAGGACGGCGAAGGTGGGCAGGCCGGCCTCCTGGACGGCGTCCGTGAGGACGCGGGCCTGATCGGGCTCGCCGTGGGTGGTGAGGTCGCCGGCGAGCAGCACGAGGTCGGCCTCGCCGCGCAGGGCGGCGAACGCCTCGCGGATCTGGTCGCGGTGGCTCTCGCGGCAGTGCAGGTCGCCGGCCGCAGCCACGCGGACGACAGGTGCCTCATCGTGCTCGGCGGCGCGCACGCGCGCTGCCTACCCGGCAGGGCATGCGGGTACTGCCCGCGCATGGTCGCGCCGGAGGGCTTCGAGGAGATCATCGTGGCCATGAAGCGCTCCGTGGCGGCCTTCCGGGCTGCCGACGTGCCCTACCTGCTCGGAGGCAGCCTCGCCTGCTGGGCCCGGGGGGGCCCGCCGCCCGGCCACGACCTGGACTTCGTGGTGAAGCCCGAGGACGCCGAGCGCGCCCTCGCCGCGCTCGTCGAGACGGGCATGCGGCCGGAGCGGCCGCCCGAGGGTTGGCTGCTGAAGGCGTGGGACGGCGACGTGCTCGTCGACGTCATCTTCGCCCCCACCGGCCTCGAGGTCGATGACGAGATGATGGTCCGCGGCGACGTCCTGCGGCTGCTGGCCGTGGACACCCGGGTCATGGCCCTCGACGACGTGCTCGCCTCGAAGCTGCTCGCCCTCGACGAGCACGCGCTCGACCTCGTCGGCCTGCTCGGGATCGCGCGCGCCGTGCGCGAGCAGATCGACTGGCCCGCGTTGCGCGCGCGGACGGAGCACTCGCCGTTCGCCCGCGCCTTCTTCACCCTCGTCGAGGGCCTCGACATCGCCGGGCCGGGGTGAACCGCGAGACGCTCCTGCGCGCCCTGGCCGACGTCGTCGCCGACCCCCGGGTGCTCGCGGCGATGGCCGCGGTGCCGCGCGACGCGTTCCTGCCCGCCGAGCTGCGCGAGCGCGCCTGGGAGGACGTCGCCCTGCCCATCGGCGGGCGCCAGACGATCTCCCAGCCCCGGGTCGTCGCCCGCATGTGCGAGCTGCTCGCCCCGGGGCCCGACGAGGTGGTGCTCGACGTGGGGACGGGGTCGGGCTACCACGCCGCCGTGCTCGCGCGGCTGGCCGAGCACGTGTGGACCATCGAGCGCGATCCCCGCCTCGCCGAGCGCGCGGCGCGGGCCCTCCGCGACGTGGGCGCGACGAACGTCACCGCCGTCGTGGGCGACGGCAGCCTCGGGCTGCCCGACCACGGGCCCTTCCCGGCCATCAACGTGGCGGCCGCGGCCCGGCCGGCGGCGCTGGCCCGGCTCGCCGAGCAGCTCGCGCCGGGCGGGCGCCTCGTCGCGCCGCTCGTCGACGGAGAGGAGCGGATCGTGCTCCTGCGCCGGGGCGAGGGGGGCCTGGAGCGCACGGAGCACGAGCGCGTGCGCTTCGTCCCGCTCGTCGAAGGGCGACGTCGCCGCCCGGGGCGCTAGCTTACGCCCGCTCGTCAACGGCAAGAGGGGACATAGGGATGACGAAGCAGGAGCTCGCGCAGAAGGTTGCCGACGGCACCGGCCTCGGCCAGGGTCAGGCCCGGGACGTGGTCGACGCCATGTTCCAGGCCATCGCGGAGGAGCTCGCGGGCGGCAACGAGGTCTCCATCTCCGGCTTCGGGAAGTTCTCGGTCAGCGAGCGCGGTGAACGTGAGGGCCGCAACCCGGCGACGGGCGAGACGATCCAGATCGCGGCGAGCAAGGGGGCGCGGTTCAGCGCGGCGACCGGCCTGAAGAAGCAGCTCAATCAGTGAGGGCGGGCTCGAGCGGCGCAGGCGGGGCCTCCTCACGCCGCTCCGGCTCCGACGCCTGCGGCCGGCAGCCCCCGCCCCAGTGACGCTCGGCGCGGGCGGCGAGTCCCGCGCCGACGAGCACCACGTTGGCCACGGTGTACAGGCCGAGGAGCACGACGGCGAGCACGAGGAACAGCCGCACGGCCTGCAGGCCCGCCGTCGCCCCCACGTAGACGCCGACGACCCCGGGCACGAGCTGGATGGCGATGCCGGTGGGCAGTGCCCCGAGCAGCGCATTGCGCCACCGCAGCCGGGTGCGCGGCGCGTAGCGGTAGATCGTGGCGAAGAGGAGCACGGACCCGGCCGTGTTCAGGAGCACGACCATCCCGTCGGGGACGTCGTCGCGCAGCCGCAGCGTTCCGCTGACGTCGGTGATGATCGAGGTGCTCAGCGACGCGAGGATGACCGCGGCGGCCACCGCGAGGCCGAGGCCGAGGTTGCGCGCCCGGCCGAGGACCACGCTGTAGCGAGCGCAGGCCAGCATGCGCGACAGGCAGCGCTCCACGACGCCGATCCCTCCCGAGCTCGTCCACAGCATCGCGGCCAGGCTGAGGGCGATGAGCAGCGGCGAGTCGTTGCGGGTGCCGAGCACGAGCCGCTCGACGTCCCCGTGCACGGTCTCGGGCAGGAGGCGGTTGAGTTGGTCGGCGACCGCGACGGCCGAGACGTAGTCCTCGAGCAGGAGCGCCTCGAGCGCGGCCAGCCCCAGCGCGAACGGCGCGAGCGAGAGCACGAGGTAGTAGGTCAGGGCGGGGACGTCGTCGGCGATCCCCTCGCCCCAGTAGAAGTCGAACACCCGCTGGGGCACCGTCCGGACCCCGCGCCGGCGGCGCGGGCGCGTCACCCCCACGCCTCGGTCGCGAGGTCGGCGATGACCGCGGAGAGCCGCCCGCCCTGCCAGGCGATCGGGCTCTCGCCCTCGCGCTCGACGACGAGCTCGGCGTCCGGGATGAGCGCCGCGTAGCGCTCGCCGACGCGCACGGGGTGACCGGGGTCGGGCTCGTCGCGCGAGGCGACGACGACCGTGGGGCAGTCCACCGCCCGCAGGGCGTCGAGCGACGCGAACGGCGCCGAGCGCGGCACCCCCTGCAGCGCGTCGGCGACCGCGTCGGGGTGCTCGTGCTGGGCCAGGCGCTGGCGCAGGACGCGCCCGATGGTCTCCCGCCACGCCTCCGGCACACGCTCCTCGACGCCGTAGGCGCGCACGAACCCCTCCACCCCACTCTCGCGCAGTCCCCGCGCCAGGGCGTCCCAGCGCTCGAGGTCGCGCGGCTCGTCGGGGTCAAAGGAGGGAGTGATGACGACGAGCGCCGCGACCCGCTCGGGCTGCTCGAGGGCGAGGCGAAGCGCGGTGTGCGCGCCCATGGACGCCCCTGCGAGGACCGCCCGCTCGAGCCCGGCGTCGTCGAGCACGGCGACGAGGTCGGCGAGCAGGTGCTCGTAGCCGTAGGCGTCGGGGGCGCCGCCCGGAGCCGACGCGCCGTGGCCGCGGGCGTCGGGGGCGATCGTGCGGTGGCCGGAGCGCTCGAGCGCCCGCGCGCCCATGACGACGTAGCGACGGGTCGCGGTCAGGCCGTGCAGGAGGATCACGGGGATGCCCTCGCCCTCCTCCGCGACGGCGAGGCTCACCCCGTCCGCGTCCACCCGGCGCTCGGTCACGACCTCGTACCCTAGGCCGCCATGGCCGTGGTCGACGTCACCGAGGAGACCTTCGCCGCCGAGGTCCTCGACCGCTCGCGCGAGCTGCCCGTCGTCGTCGACTTCTGGGCCGCGTGGTGCGGGCCCTGCCGCTCGCTCACCCCGGTGCTCGAGCAGGCCGCCGCGGCCCGCGAGGGCGAGGTGCTGCTCGCGAAGGTCGACACGGACGCGAACCCGGCCCTGGCCCGCGATCACCGCATCCAGGGCATCCCCGCGGTCAAGGCGTTCCGCGACGGAGCGGTCGTCGACGAGTTCGTCGGAGCCCAGCCGCCCGCCGCCGTCGAGCGCTTCTTCGACGGGCTCGTGCCCTCCGAAGCCGATCGGCTCGTGGCCGCCGGCGACGACGCCTCGCTTCGCCGCGCGCTCGAGCTCGAGCCGGGGCGCGTCGATGCGTCGGTCGCGCTCGCGGAGCGGCTCCTGCGCGCGGGCCGGCGCGCGGAGGCCCTCGCCCTCGTCGGCCGCCTGCCGGGCTTCCGCGCCGAGGGGCTCGCCGCCCGCGCGCGACTCGAGGAGACGGGCGGCCACGAGGAGGCGTTCGCCGCCCTGGACGCCGGCGAGACGGAGCGCGGGCTGGACCTCCTGCTCGCCGCCCTGCCCACGGCCGACGGCCGCAAGGACGAGGTGCGGCGGGTCGTCGTCGGCGAGCTCGACCGTCTCGGGGCGGCCCACCCGCTCGCGCGCGACGCGCGCCGCCGGCTGGCCCAGGCCCTCTACTGAGCGCCGTCGTCCCCGGTCCCGGGGCGCCGGTCCGCGCGGTCGCCGTCGGGGGCGTCGTCGCCTTCGTCGCGCTCGTCGCCGTGCAGCACCTCCTGCGCGACGACCTGCCGCCCGCCCGCCACTTCGTGAGCGAGTACGCGCGCGGCTCGACCGCGCCCGTCCAGGTGGTGGCCTTCGTGGCCTGGGCGCTCGGGATCCTCGCCTGCGCCGTCCTCGCCCTGCGGGCGGCGCCGCCGGGCCGCCGCCCGGCCCGCGCGCTCGTCGCCCTCGGCC